>NZ_JBFULH010000122.1:0-11026 GCF_056400445.1 Pseudomonas sp. P5_B2
GAGATGACCTGAACCACGGCCATGCGGTTGCCGGACGCCGCCATCAGCGTGGTGTTGAGGGTCATGCCGCCACCTTGTGTGGCGGTACTGTCCACCTGGCGTAGCCCCAGCCCGGTCGCTTTTTGCGTCAGGCTTTTTTCGCTGAGTGTATTGAAATCCGGCAGGGCCTGGCGTTGTGCTGCGTCGAAATCGGCCACCGTACCGTCGAGAAACGCACCGTCATTGTCTTTGACCGTGACGTCTTTCGGCAGGTTGTTTTCAGCGGTGATTACCACGGTCTTGGTAGTTTCGTTGGTATACAGGGTGCCGATCGCGCCGTCCGGGCTGGCCGGCAGCGTGTCGGCGGTAAAGCCTTCGGGCAGGGTGAACGTGAACTTGTCGTCCAGCATCGAGACCTTCTGAGTGGACGATGTATTGCTATCAGTGGCCGTGGCGGCCTGTGCATTCAACGCGCCCAGACTGGCAACCGCCGTCAGCAACAGGACAGTGGCTTTTTTACTCAACAGTGACATGCAACAAACTCCAGGGATGATCGCGCTTTGAGCGCAATCATCCCATGGACGTTGTGAAGCATTCCAGCGCGGTAGCGGCTAGGCGCCCGTCAAGCCTGGTTTTGCGGGAACAGGTTGCGACGGGTTTCTTCGTCGAACTCGGCCTTGAGCACCAGTTTTTCTTTCAGGCCCTGAGCACGCTGTGCTGCCGGGCGGGCACTGATTTCATCGAACAGGCGCTTGACGTTCGGGTATGCCGCCAGACCGTTCTCGCCGAGGATATAGGGTGCGTAATTGGCCCAGCCCCAGAGCGCCATGTCGGCGATGCTGTAGGTGTCGCCGGCCAGGTATTGATGATCGGCCAGGCGCTGGTCGAGTACGCGGTAGTGACGTTCGAYTTCCTTGAGGTAGCGGTTTTTGGCGTAGGGCAGGTCTTCCGGCGCGTGGTGCAGGAAATGCACCGCTTGACCCGAGAACGGCGACAGGCCGGTGGCGACGAACATCAACCACGACAGCAATTCGGCATTGCCTGCAGCAGTGCTCGGCAGGAAGCGCTGATGTTTTTGCGCCAGGTGCAGCAGGATGGCCTGGGAATCGAACACCGTAGCGTCGCCATCGACCAATGCCGGAACCTTGGCGTTCGGATTGATCGCCAAAAAGGCTGGTAGATGTTGCTCGCCCTTGAAGGTGTCGACGCCGATCAATTCGTAAGGCGTTTGCAGCTCTTCAAGCAGCAGGGCAACTTTCATCGGGTTCGGCGAAGGGTGGAAAAAGAACTTCATGGTGTAGGCCTCAGTCGGGGTTGGTTTTGAACTGAGGCTGATGTTGAGGGAAACTCGTTCGATTGACGTACGAGGTTGTTGCTTTACTCGTTCGATCTTATCGAACGTGTTGCCACAGCGTTGACCGGTCGGGCTAATAGTTGCCGAGTCACCCCGAGCATGGCCACGGACACCGTTACGCCGAGGGCGAACGCACTCAGTCCCCAGTGTGGCAACGTCAGCGCCAACACCAGGCAAAACGCCGCGAACGAATACATGCCAGTCGCCGTGGCTCGCAATAGTGCGGCCGTAAACGCCGGCCCGCGGGTTTGCTGGGAAAACACCGCCATTACGCTGCCCAGCACCGGGAACACCGCAAGCAGGCCGCTCCAGCGTTCGCCGACGGTGCTGGCCAGCAGCGTGACGGCGAGGGTCAGCAGGGCGCCGGCCAGCATGCGCAACAGCAGTTTGTCGGACTTCGGTGCCGGACCGGAAACGATGGGCTGCACCTTGGGAAACAGGTAAGGCGCGGCGAGCAGCGCGGCGGCAGCGGCGATGGTCGAGAACACCAGGGATGGCGGGATCAGCGACAGAATGACCGCCGCCAAGGCCCAGACGGACAGCGAAGTTACCAGCGCCAACGGCCAACCGGCCCGTTGAGCGACTTGGGCATAGGTCACGCAGAAGGCAATCATCGCGAACATTGCCGATAACGCAGCCGTCGCCGATTGGGCAGCAAACACTTCACCTTGCTCGATGGCGAGGAAGAACAGAATCGGCCCGACCACCACCGGCAATCCCGACAGCCAACCGGCCACGCTCGGGCCCCAGCGTTTACCCGCCAGGGAAATCAGCAACAGAAACCCCGGAATCACCAGCAGTTTAAGCATCAGCACGCACGCGTCTCCGACCTGAGTGAGGCGGCAACGTTAGCATTGCGTGCGGTGAATTGCGCTATGGATTGGCACTTTTTGTATACAAAGCTGCTGATAATGATCGTTCCCACGCTCTGCGTGGGAATGCAGCCCGAGACGCTCTGCGTCCCAATCCAAAGCCGAACGCGGAGCGTCCGTTGAGGCATTCCCACGCAGAGCGTGGGAACGATCATCAGCTGCGGGCCAGCGAAGCGTCTAAGCTGCCTTTTTTCACCTGATTCTGGATGTGTATGTGAAATTCAGTTTGCCCAAAGTCGCCACGGCGCCGTTCTGCCCGCCGGAAGTGGCCGGCAGTGTTGCCGTTGATCCGCGCGCATCGTTCTTCAAACGTGTGCTGCGTTTCGCCGGCCCCGGTTTGCTGGTCTCCATCGGCTACATGGACCCAGGCAACTGAGCGACCGCCATCGAGTCCGGTTCGCGGTTTGGTTACAGCCTGTTGTTTGTGGTGTTGCTGGCGAGTCTGGCGGGGATGGTGGTGCAGTGTTTGTGCTCGCGCCTGGGCATCGCCACCGGCCGCGATCTGGCGCAGTTGTCCCGCGAGCGCTACAGCACGCGTACGGCACGCACTCAGTGGGTGTTGGCAGAAATCTCGATCATCGCTACCGACCTTGCCGAAGTGCTCGGTTGTGCCCTGGCTTTCCATCTGTTGCTCGGCTGTTCGCTGACCGTTGGCATCGCCCTGACCGCGTTTGACACACTGCTGGTACTGGCCCTGCAAAATCGTGGTTTCCGTCGTCTGGAAGCAATCATGCTGGTTCTGGTGAGTACCATCGGCGTGTGTTTTGTAGTCGAATTGCTGCTGATCAAACCTTACTGGCCGGACGTGGCGCGAGGCTTCATCCCGTCATTTTCCGCGATTGGAGACGCCGCGCCGCTGTATTTGGCCATCGGGATTCTCGGGGCCACAGTGATGCCGCATAACCTGTATCTGCACACTTCAATCGTACAGACCCGATTGATCGGCAAGGACCTGGCCAGCAAGCAGGACGCGGTGACACTGGCGCGCATCGACACCATTGGTTCGCTGGCTTTGGCGCTTATGGTGAACGCGGCGATTTTGATCCTCGCAGCGGCTGCGTTTCACAAGACCGGGCATACCGATGTGGTGGACATTCAGGATGCCTATCAGCTGCTCGATCCACTGGTCGGCGGGGCGATGGCCAGCGTGTTGTTCGGCGTGGCGTTGCTGGCTTCGGGGCAGAGTTCGACCTTTACCGGGACTATCGCCGGGCAGGTGATCATGGAGGGTTTCCTGAACCTGCGGATCCCGTGCTGGCAACGACGTTTGATTACCCGTGGGCTGGCGCTGATCCCGGCGTTCATCGGCGTCTGGCTGATGGGCGACGCGGCGATTGGCAAGTTGCTGGTGTTGAGTCAGGTGGTGTTGAGTCTGCAATTGCCGTTTGCGCTGTACCCGTTGATCCGCATGACCAACGATCACAAGTTGATGGGGCCATTGGTGAATCGCTGGCCGACGCGGGTGTTGGCGTGGGGGTTGTTTGTGGTGATCAGTGGGGCGAATAGCTGGTTGATTCTGCAGTTTTTGGGCTGACTGGGCTGGCCTGCTCGCGATGAACGATGACGCGGTCCCGGCTTGTTCATACAACCTGTAGCAGCTGGCGAAGCCTGCGTCCGGCTGCGAAGCAGTCGTAAAATCAGGAAATGTGGTGCATCAGGAAGTCTGTGTGCGCAGGTTTGGCGACTGCTGCGCAGTCGGATGCAGGCTTCGCCAGCTGCTACAAAGGATTTGTGTCGCGGTAGGACCCGGCGCGATGTGAATCACGCCGGGGTTGTTGCCAGGCTGCGCGGATCTTCGTGGGTCCCCGCGCAGTCTGATGAACGCTTTATGCCCTTTCGATCGCCAGTGCCACGCCTTGACCACCACCGATGCACAGGGTGGCGAGGCCTTTTTTGGCGTCACGCTTGATCATTTCATGCAGCAACGTCACCAGCACGCGGCAGCCCGATGCACCGATCGGGTGACCCAGCGCGATAGCGCCGCCGTTGACGTTGACTTTGTTCAAGTCCCATTCCAGGTCCTTGGCCACCGCCAGTGATTGCGCAGCGAACGCTTCGTTGGCTTCGATCAGGTCCAGTTGATCGATGGACCAGCCGGCCTTGCTCAGGCAACGACGTGTCGCCGACACCGGGCCAATGCCCATGATCGCCGGATCAACACCCGCATTGGCGTAAGCCGCGATGGTTGCCAATACCKGCAGGCCGAGGGCCTTGGCTTTGTCGGCACTCATCAGGATCACGGCGGCGGCGCCGTCGTTCAGCGATGAAGCGTTGCCCGCCGTCACCGAACCGTCCTTTTTGAACGCCGGTTTCAGCTTGCCCAGCGCTTCAGCGGTAGTTCCGGCGCGCGGCTGTTCGTCAGTGGCGAAGGACAGTGGATCACCCTTGCGCTGAGGAATCAGGATCGGCGTGATCTCATCGACAAAACGCCCGGCTTCGATGGCTGCCGTGGCTTTTTGCTGCGAGGCGGCAGCGAAGGCGTCCTGTTGTTCGCGGGTCAGGCTGTACTTCTCGACGAGATTTTCGGCGGTGATGCCCATGTGGTAATCGTTGAACGCATCCCACAGGCCGTCGCTGATCATGGTGTCGACGATTGGCGCATTACCCATGCGCAAACCGGTGCGAGCACCCGGCATGACGTAGTTGGACAGGCTCATGTTTTCCTGACCGCCGGCAATGATCACGTCGGCGTCGCCGCAGCGAATCGCCTGAGTGGCCAGGTGCAGGGCTTTAAGGCCCGAACCACAGACTTTGTTCAGGGTCATGGCCGGCACGGTGAACGGCAGGCCGGCCTTGATCGCGGACTGGCGCGCAGGGTTTTGCCCGGCGCCGGCGGTCAACACTTGACCCATGATCACTTCATCGACTTCAGCCGGATTCAGGCCGGTTTGCGCCAGCAGCTGGCGAATCACCGCAGCGCCGAGGTCTACCGCAGAAACGCCTGCCAGAGAGCCCTGAAAACTGCCAATGGCAGTCCGGGTGGCGGCGACAATGACGACGTCTTGCATGGAAGGATTCCTCACTGAGCGTCGAACTGCATTTCTGGAACGTGATCAGGCACGATCAGTTTGCCAGCGGTTTTTGCGACGATTTCTTCGATGCTGACGCCCGGTGCACGTTCCTTGAGAATGAACGCGCCGTCCTGGATTTCCATGTAGGCCAGGTCAGTCAGTACGCGCTTGATGCAACCGGCGCCGGTCAGCGGCAGACTGCAACGCGAGAGCAATTTCGACTCGCCGTCTTTCGAGGCGTGGGTCATGGTGACGATGATGTTTTCCGCACCCGCCACCAGGTCCATCGCGCCGCCCATGCCCTTGATCAGCTTGCCAGGGACCATCCAGGAGGCGATGTTGCCTTCGACATCGACTTCAAACGCGCCGAGCACGGTCAGGTCGATGTGGCCGCCACGGATCATGGCGAAGGATTCTGCGGACGAGAAAATCGACGCGCCGATACGTGCGGTCACGGTTTGCTTGCCGGCGTTGATCATGTCGGCATCGACTTCGGCGTCAGTCGGAAACGCGCCCATGCCGAGCAGGCCGTTTTCCGATTGCAGCATGACTTCCATGCCTTCAGGGATGTAGTTGGCGACAAGGGTCGGAATGCCGATGCCCAGGTTGACGTAGAAGCCGTCCTGCATTTCGCGGGCGACGCGTTGAGCCATTTGTTCGCGGGAAAGTGCCATTGTTGTTATTCCTTCATTCGGTCCGGGGGCTGGGGATCACTTACGCACGGTGCGCTGTTCGATGCGCTTTTCAAACGTGCCGCAAATGACTCGGTCGACATAGATGCCTGGGGTGTGGATCTGTGCCGGGTCCAGCTCGCCGGGTTCGACGATTTCTTCAACTTCGACCACGGTGATCTTGCCGGCGGTGGCGGCCAGCGGGTTGAAGTTCTGGGCGGTGTGGCGATAGACGACGTTACCGAAATGGTCGGCTTTCCAGCCTTTGACGATGGCGAAGTCACCGGTGATGGATTCTTCCATCAGGTACTGGCGGCCATGAAATTCGCGAACTTCCTTGCCGTCGGCGACCGGGGTGCCAACGCCGGTAGCAGTGAAGAACGCCGGAATGCCGGCGCCGCCTGCGCGCATTTTTTCAGCGAGGGTGCCTTGTGGGGTCAGGATGACTTCGATGGCGCCGCTCATCAGCTGCTCTTCGAACATCTTGTTTTCGCCGACGTAGGACGCCACGACCTTGCTGATCTGCCGGTCTTCCAGCAGCACGCCGAGGCCGAAACCGTCGACGCCGCAGTTGTTGGAAACGACGGTCAGGTCGCGGGTGCCTTTGCGTTTGATCTCGTTGATCAGGTTTTCCGGGATCCCGCACAGACCGAAGCCGCCAGCGATCACGGTCATGCCGTCTTCAAGACCTGCCAGAGCTTCCTCGTAGGAACTCACGCGCTTGTCGAAACCTGCCATATGCACCTCTTTTATTCTTTGTGGTCGGCTGGCTAGCCGTATGCGACGAAGTGTCGCGTCATTGTATTCATTTGTTAAGTTGTTTTTTTGGCTTGATTGATTAATAAAGCTCAATAATAGTGACTGTATTCTTGCAGCTTCAAGCTTATAGCTTACAACTGGAGCAAAGCGACTATGACCATCAAGCAGATCCGTGCATTCCTGGCCGTGGCCCAAAGCCTGAGTTTTGCCGTGGCCTGCGAGCGGCTGCACCTGTCGCAATCGGCGTTGAGCCTGACCATCAAGGCGCTGGAGGAGGGCCTGGGCGGGCGCTTGTTCACCCGCAATACGCGCAACGTGGCGTTGACCGCCGAAGGCGAAACGCTGGTGCCGCTGGCGCGTCGGTTGATCGCTGACTGGGACAATGCCGAGGACGAACTGCGCCAACGCTTCACCCTCCAGCGCGGCCGCGTGAYGCTGGCGGCCATGCCATCGTTTGCCGGCAACCTGCTGCCGCCGATCCTCAAGACGTTCCGCGCGCGTTATCCCAACGTCAATGTCACGGTCAATGACGTGATCAACGAGCAGGTGCTGGAAATGGTCCGAGACCGGCAGGTTGAGCTGGGCGTGGCGTTCGAGCCGACGCAGAGTTCGTCGTTGGCGTTCACGCCTTTGTATGTGGACCGTTTCGTTGCCGTCGTGCCGAAAGATTCTCCGTTGACCGAGCTTGATGATATCGACTGGCAAACGTTGCTCAAGGAGCCGTTCATCACTTTGCAGCGACCGTCGACATTGCGGGTGATGCTGGAAGAACATTTGCAGGCGCGGGGGATGAAATTGCCGGTGGAGTTTGAAAGCCATCAGTTGGCGACGGTGGGGCGAATGGTGGCCAGCGGCTTGGGCGTGAGTGCGGTGCCGGCGTTGTGTGCAGGGCAGATGCAAGAGCTCGGCGCGCGGTGCATTACGTTGCGCGATCCGGTGGTGGAACGGGCCATTGGCGTATTGACCCGGCCTGGGGTTGAACTGTCGGCGGCGGCGCAGGCGTTGTTCGATATTCTCAAGGAAGAAAACCTGGGTCAGCGCCTGTCTGCCAGATGAAAACCGCACCCCCTGTAGGAGTGAGACCGGCTTGCCGGCGATAGCGGATCGACATTCAACATTGATGCCGACTGATCCACCGCTATCGCGAGCAGGCTCGCTCCCACAAGGGGAATGGGTTTTGTTAGTATTTAAGTGGCTAGGCGCTGGGCCAGCAAGGGCAAAAGCTCTTCGCACGATCCCTCAATCTTGAAATCCAGAATGTCATCCGCCCGGGTCTTCCCCAGATTCATCGCAATCAATGGCTTGCCTTGATCCGCCACCGCCCGGCACAGCCGAAACGCCGAATACGCCATCAACGAAGACCCCACCACCAGCAACCCCGCAGCCTTTTCCACCGCCGCCATTGCCTTGGCCGCCGTTGCCTGCGCCACGTTTTCGCCGAAAAACACCACATCCGGTTTCATCCGCTCGCCTGCGCAATGCGGGCAGTGCGGCACCTGAAACCGCGCTTCAAATGTCGGATCCAGCAAGGTGTCGCCATCCGGCGCTTGTACCGCATCGACCCCGGCCAGGTAAGGATTCTGCGCTTCCATCAAGCGCTGAATGGCATTCCGTTCGCTGCGAATCCCGCAGTCCAGGCACAGCACCCGGTGCAGGCTGCCATGCAGTTCAATCACATCGTGACTGCCAGCCTGATCGTGCAGCGTGTCGACGTTCTGGGTGATCAGGCCGCTGATCTGCCGGGTACTTTGCAAACTGGCCAACGCTTMATGCGCGACATTCGGCTGTGCCAGGTGCACGCGCGGCCAACCGAGCATGGCCCGTGCCCAGTAGCGTTGACGTGATTGCGGGGCCGACAGAAATTCCTGGTACATCATCGGTTGCCGGCCACGTCGCACGCCCTGGTTGTCGCGGTAGTCCGGAATGCCCGACGGGGTGCTGATGCCGGCGCCGGTCAGCACCACAAACGGCTGGTCAGCCATCAGTCGCTGAAGCCGCTCGAGTTGTTCGCGCAGGAGGCGGTCGAGCATGTTCAACACTCCGGGGAGGGCCTTGAGTGTTTGCAGCGTAGCAGACCGATCACCCGGACAGCGCGTCTGTCCGGGTGCTGGCCGGCGTTTATTTACGCGCCTCCAGAATAAGGTTGAACGGGGTTTCCGTGGCGCGTCGGAACGTCTTGAACCCCGCCTCGGTGAAGACCTTGCGCAACCGCGCTTCACCGGCCTGGGCGCCGAGCCCGAGGCCAACTTCCTGGGACAGCGAGTTGGGCGTGCAAATGAACGTTGAAGCCGCATAGAACAGCCGTCCTACCGGGGTGATGTTGTCGTCGAGCGAGTCGTTGGCGAAGGGTTCTACCAGCAACACCGTGCCGTCCGGTTTCAGCGATTCATAGGCATGTTTGGCCGCACCCACCGGGTCGCCCATATCGTGCAGGCAGTCGAAGTAGCAGACCAGGTCATAGTCAGTGCCGGGGTAGCTCTTGGCGTTGCCCTGGAAGAACCGTGCGCGTCCGGCCACGCCGCCTTCTTCGGCGCGCTGGGTGGCAACCGTGACGGAGGGCGCGTGGTAGTCGAAACCGACAAACCGTGAGTYCGGGAACGCCTGGGCCATGATCACCGTCGAGGCGCCATGCCCGCAGCCGATGTCCGCGACTTTGGCGCCCGCTTCCAGCTTGGTCACCACACCCTCAAGCGCCGGCAACCATTCGGCGATCAGGTGCGCTTTGTAGCCAGGCCGGAAAAACCGTTCCGTGCCGCTGAACATGCACGGATGGTGATCGCCCCAGGCCAGGGCGCCGTCGCCGCGCATGGCCTTGACCAGTTTGTCCTTGTCATGGAAAAACGATGCGACCACGCCAATTCCGCCGGCCACATAGACCGGTGAATCTTCGTTCGCTAGCGCCAAGGCTTGTTCTTCCGGCAGGCGGAACTGGCCGTCGAGGTGTTCCATGTAACCGGAAGCCGCGTGGGCACTGAGCCATTCGCGCACCAGGCGCGGGTTGCAGCCGGTTTTTTCGGCGAGGGTTTCCGGGCTGATGAGCTGACTGTCGGCCATGGCCCGGTACAGTCCGAGCTCTTCGCCGAGGATGACGTTGGCGAGCATCGCCGCGCCACCCATGTCGTTCACCAATTTGCCCATGAAATCATTGAGTCTGGCCTCGTCCATCATGTGTGCTCCTTTGGCAGGATCACGGTCCAGAGGCAGGATTTATCGAGGCGTTCGCCTCTGGGCGGTGGTCGTTGGAATGAACAGGACGCCAAGTACGCCCCGGGTGCGTTAAGTTTAGTTCGTTGCCCGTGTGCCGCGGCCTGGAGCGACGAAACCCTCATAACCCAACCTCACTCCTACAGAGGATTTGCGTTCCTCCAGGGGATTGGTGCTGTGTATCGCACTGTATCTATCGCACCGCCGGATACAGTTCTCTCCAATACCCGAGCATTGCCGGACACAGCCTTGATACAGCGTTTCGATTGACTGTGATTCCACTTCGGCAATCATTGAGATCGACACCATGCAGACCTCTTCCACATCAACCAAGGCCAGCGTCGGGCTCGGCCTGCGTCGCGGCTTGATGAAAGACCTTCTGGCCGCTCGCACTGGCGATTTCGACTTTCTGGAAGTCGCGCCGGAAAACTGGATCGGCATCGGCGGTGCCCATGGTCACGCGTTGCGCGCACTGGCCGAGCGTTTCCCGTTGTCCTGTCACGGCTTGTCGTTGTCCCTCGGCGGGCCGGCGCCATTGGATGTCGGGTTTCTGCAAGAAGTCCGGGTGTTCCTCGATCAGTACAACGTGCCGCTTTACAGCGAGCATTTGAGCTATTGCAGCGATGACGGTCACCTTTACGACCTGTTGCCGCTGCCCTTTACCGAAGAAGCGGTGCATCACGTTTCCACGCGTATCCGTCAGGCCCAGGACATTCTCGGCCGGCAGCTGGCGGTGGAAAACGTTTCCTACTACGCCGCGCCGCAGCAGGACATGGACGAGGTGACCTTTACCAATGCCGTGTTGCGCGAAGCCGATTGCGACCTGTTGCTGGACGTCAACAACGTGTACGTCAACTCGATCAATCACGGTTTCGATCCGCAGACGTTTCTGGCCGGTATCGACGCCAGCCGTGTGGTGGCGATGCACGTGGCCGGGCACTTTGATGAATCCGACACCTTGAAAATCGACACCCATGGCGCTTCGGTGAAACCGGTGGTCTGGACGCTGCTGGCGCAGGCCTATGCCCGGTTCGGTGCGCAACCGACGCTGCTGGAACGGGATTTCAACTTCCCGGCGTTTTCCGAATTGGTGGCCGAATTGCAGACCATTCGCCGCTTGCAAACCGAGGGGGTGAACCGTGGATAAGCCAAGTCTGTTTCAACAACAAACCACCC
>NZ_JBFULH010000123.1:0-11830 GCF_056400445.1 Pseudomonas sp. P5_B2
GTTGCTGGACGTTGCACATCTGAGTCCGGACGAAACCGCGCGTCAGGACGCCGAAGACCTGTTGGCGTTCCTGACGCCGATCTGCAAAGCCTTCATGACCGACACCGGGCTGGAAGTGACCAATCTCGGCATGCAGGTGTTTGGCGGGCACGGGTTCATTCGTGAGTGGGGCATGGAGCAGTTGGTTCGCGATTGCCGGATCGCCCCGATCTACGAAGGCACCAACGGAATACAGGCGCTGGACTTGCTCGGGCGCAAAGTGCTCGGCAGTCAGGGCAAGCTGCTGCGCGGCTTCACCAAAATCGTGCATAAGTTCTGCGCGGCGAACGCCGAGCATCCGCAACTTGCCAGCTATGTGGCGCAACTCAACGCGCTGAATCAGCAATGGGGTGAGGTGACCACCAACGTCGGCATGGCCGCGATGAAGAATGCCGACGAAGTCGGCGCGGCATCTGTGGATTATTTGATGTACAGCGGTTACATAATCCTCGGCTATCTGTGGCTGCGCATGGCGCTGGTGGCTCAGGCGCAACTCGATGCGGGGAGTGCTGATGCTGATTATTGTCAGGGCAAGCTCGCGACCAACGAGTTTTACTTCAAGCGTTTGCTGCCACGCACCGCCGCTCATCGGGCGGCCATCGAGGCAGGAAGCGATTGCCTGATGAAGCTGCCAGCAGAGTTGTTTTCGCTTTAATCTTTTAAAATCCGTCACAAAGGAGAACCCGCGTAATAGCGGGTTTTTTAATGACTGAATAGTCGGTGACTAAACATTGAAAAATAGTCACCGGCTGACCCTATGTGTCGTAAAAGTTGTTGGGTTACACTCGGACTCAACGTACACACCACTCCTACGAATTACCTGTTTAGATCTTGCGAGGTTTGCCATGGCTGACTACAAAGCGCCCCTGCGCGATATGCGCTTCGTCCTCAATGAAGTTTTCGAGGTCGCCAAACTCTGGGCCCAGTTACCTGCGCTGGCCGAGACCGTCGATGCGGAAACCGTCGAAGCGATTCTTGAAGAAGCCGGCAAGGTCACCAGCAAAAGCATCGCGCCCTTGAGCCGTGCGGCTGACGAAGAGGGTTGCCACTGGGCGGATGGTGCCGTCACCACGCCGGCCGGTTTCCCACAGGCTTATCAGACTTATGCCGAAGGCGGCTGGGTTGGCGTCGGTGGTGATCCGACCTACGGTGGCATGGGCATGCCCAAGGCTGTTTCGGCTCAGGTTGAAGAAATGGTCAACTCCGCGAGCTTGTCGTTTGGCCTGTACCCGATGCTGACGGCCGGCGCCTGCCTGTCGATCAACGCCCATGCCAGCGAAGAGCTGAAAGCCGCGTACCTGCCGAACATGTACGCCGGCGTCTGGGCCGGTTCCATGTGCCTGACCGAGCCGCACGCCGGTACTGACCTTGGGATTATCCGCACCAAGGCCGAGCCTCAAGCCGACGGTTCCTACAAAGTCAGCGGCACCAAGATCTTCATCACCGGTGGCGAGCACGACCTGACTGAGAACATCATCCACCTGGTGCTGGCCAAATTGCCGGACGCGCCGGCTGGTCCGAAAGGCATTTCGCTGTTCCTGGTGCCGAAGTTCATGGTCAATGACGATGGCAGCCTCGGCGCGCGCAACCCGGCGAACTGCGGTTCGATCGAACACAAAATGGGCATCCTGGCGTCTTCGACCTGTGTGATGAACTTCGACGAAGCCGTGGGTTACCTGGTCGGCGAGCCGAACAAAGGCCTGGCGGCGATGTTCACCATGATGAACTACGAGCGTCTGGGCGTCGGTATCCAGGGCCTGGCGACTGGCGAGCGCTCGTATCAGAACGCCGTTGAATACGCTCGCGATCGCCTGCAAAGTCGTTCGCCGACCGGCGCGCAAAACAAGGACAAGGTCGCTGACCCGATCATCGTCCACCCGGACGTGCGTCGCATGCTGCTGACCATGAAAGCCTCGAATGAAGGCGGTCGTGCGTTCTCCACCTACGTGGCGATGCAACTGGACACCGCCAAGTTCAGCGAAGATGCGACCACTCGCAAGCGTGCTGAAGATCTGGTGGCCTTATTGACGCCAGTGGCCAAGGCGTTCCTGACCGACCTGGGTCTGGAAACCACCATTCATGGCCAGCAAGTGTTCGGCGGCCACGGTTACATCCGTGAGTGGGGCCAGGAACAACTGGTACGTGACGTTCGCATCACCCAGATCTACGAAGGCACCAACGGCATTCAGGCGCTGGACCTGGTGGGGCGCAAGATCGTTGGCACTGGCGGGGCGTTCTACAACCTGTTCGCTGACGAGATCCGTCATTTCACCGCGACCGCCGACGCCAATCTCGCCGAGTTCACCAAGCCGCTGAATGATGCCGTCACCACCCTCGACGAATTGACCGCATGGGTGCTGGATCGCGCGAAAAACAACCCGAATGAAATCGGCGCGGCTTCGGTCGAGTACCTGCAAACCTTCGGTTACGTCGCCTACGCTTACATGTGGGCACTGATGGCCAAAGCCGCGCTGGGCAAGGAAGCGCAGGATGATTTCTACGCCAGCAAACTCGGCACGGCGCGCTTCTATTTCGCCCGTCTGCTGCCACGCATTCACTCGTTGAGTGCATCGGTGAAAGCCGGTAGCGAATCGCTGTTCCTGCTGGATGCTGCACAGTTCTGACAAACACGACGTCATGTAAGCAATCTCTTACATGACGTGCTGCTGTTTTCCCATAGGCGAAGATTGGATCCACAGTTAATCTTCTTAACACGGACGTCGCGCAGGAAGCGCAAAGCCACAACACGGACACGTAGGATTCTGCCAGGACGGCGGAGTGAAATGGATGTCAGGGAAACAGTCTGCAAAGCCCCGCTTCGGCGGGGTTTTCTTTTGTCTGCAGAAAAGTGATCAGCTCAGCCCGTCGAGGGTTTTCGAGCGGTTCAATCGTTCATCGGGCCCGTTCATCACTTCTTCCAACAGCGTGCGCAATAAGGCCAGAGGCCTGTTGCCGTTGTACATCCCGACACACCAGACCGACTTTCAGCGGCACTCGCGGCTCGGTCAGCGGTTTCCACAGCAGTTCGTTGTTGCCAAGTCTCCCGCGTGCGCACCGCACAACTGCAGTGCCGCAATGGGATTACAGTCTGATCAGACTCGTCCCACAGATATTCCCGAACCGTCTCACGGTAATAACGCATCGCCCCTCGTTTGATTCTTTTCGCGTGGGGCTTTTTTTTGTCTCGGCGTTTTGCCAAATGCATTTCGTGCTTGAGCGGTAGCGGGATTGGTGGCTTTTTAAAAGGACCGGCAAGGAATGCTGGTGCCAGTGAAACAACTTTGTTGAAGAACTGGTTTTGAATTCTATACCACTGGGTGGTATGTTTTTTGAAGGGATGCCCGTGTCACCAAGGTTATTCAAGGCGAAACGCTTTGCGATGCAAGCCGCAAACGCATGGATCGGTGACGAGGAGCTTCGAGAGGCATTCACCGAAATCTTAAATGGCCAAGCGGACAATCTTGGCGGCGGGGTCTGGACGAAACGTTTGAATGCCAACCGGTATCGTTCGATTGTCCTGGCCAGAGGGGCCAGTTACTGCGTTTATCAGTTTCTGTATGCCAAGAAGGACCAGAGCAATATTTGTCAGAAAGACCTGATCGCTTTTCGGAAAATGGCGAAGACCTACGAGGGACTTTCGGATATGCAAGTCCAGCACTTCCTGGATATCAAGGAGTTTGTGGAGATACTTTATGAGTAAGAAATTCAGAAGTGAGGCGTCAGAATCTATTTACGAATCTGCCAATGCCTTGTTTTCCATCGGTGCAATCAGCAAGACCACCTTGCGCGAGTTCGAAGATCTTTGTCTGGCTCCGGTACCTGAGGCTATTGATGCAGAGCAGATCAAAGCGCTACGGGAACGCAACAACGTCAGTCAGCCGGTGTTCGCGCGATATCTGAACACCAGCGCTTCGACGGTTAAGCAATGGGAGTCGGGTTACAAACATCCCAGCGGCATGGCGCTGAAGTTACTGAGCATCGTTCAGAAACATGGCCTTGAAATACTGGCCTGAGGCATTGCACTGAACCCTGACGAACGGCACAGGTCGATTAGCTATAGTGCATATACGAGCCTACTTAAAATCAGGAGCTACCCCATGGACTTTGTTCGAATCATCATCGCCATTCTGTTGCCGCCATTGGGTGTGTTTCTGCAAGTCGGTTTCGGCGGGGCGTTCTGGCTGAATATTTTGCTGACGTTGTGCGGTTACATTCCGGGGATCGTGCATGCGGTTTACATCATCGCCAAGCGTTGAGGTTAGCGGGGTTAGATAAACCGCCATCGCGAGCAGGCTCGCTCCCACAGTGAACGGGTTCCTGCAGGGAATAAGGTTGGATGTGGGAAGCCTGCTCGCGATGGGCACACTGCTATTCAGGCATTGTTCTCTAGTGACATCACCCGCCGATAAAACAACCACTCCTGCTCCAACGCATGGGCCTGATTGCCTGCCTTGCGAAAGCCGTGGCGTTCGTCCGCGTAGTAATGCGCTGTGACAAGAATGCCGTTGTTCTGCAGCGCCGTGACCATGTCGCGGGTCTGTTGGGGCACGACCACCGCATCCAGCTCACCTTGAAAGAAAATCACCGGCACGCTGATATTGCTCGCATGCAGCAGAGGCGTTCGCGCGGCATAGCGGTTAGCATCCTGCACCGGATCGCCAATCAGCCAGTCCAGGTAATCGCCTTCGAATTTGTGAGTGGCACGGCCCAGTGCGACGGGATCGCTGACACCATAAAGGCTGGCGCCCGCGCGGAAGACGTTGTGAAAGGCCAACGCACAAAGGGTGGTGTAGCCACCGGCGCTTCCACCGCGAATAAACGCCTTGTCGCCATCGATCAAGCCTCGTTCGGCCAGATGTGCGACGACCGCGCAGGCATCTTCCACATCCACGTCACCCCAACTCAGATGCAGTGCCTGGCGATAGGCACGGCCATAGCCGCTGCTGCCGCGATAGTTGAGATCGGCCACGGCAAAGCCGCGTTGTGCCCAGTATTGAATGCGTGGATCGAGCATCGGATAACAGGCCGAAGTCGGACCGCCGTGAATAAATACCACCAGCGGCGGTTTCGCATCGCCGCTCATCGCCGGATAGAAAAACCCATGGGCTTCACCCAAGCCGCTGGGGTAGCGCAGGGTTAGCGGGACGCTGATCTGCTCGGCGGGTAACGGTGTTATGCCACCGGCCAGTACCTTGACCTGTCGGGTATCGCGGTCAATGGAAATGACCGCCGCCGAACTGATCGGCGATGCGGCGATGCAGTATATGAACTGCTCATCCAGTGCGAGATGGCGGAAGCGGCTGTAGGTGCCGGTGAAGTCTTCACAGGTGTCACCACAAAGACCCAGTCGGCCAAATCCACCTTCGGTCCAGCTGGCCAGGTAACGGTTTTCAGTCAGAGGTAGCCAGGTGCAACCCCCCAATTGCCAAGGCGCCGGTCCATGGTCCGCTGCAGCGCTTGGCAATGGGCTCAAACCTTCTAAAGACTCCACCCATGGCTGCCAGTAACCGCCACGATCGGTCAGACAAAACAGACGACCGTTGTCATCGAATCGAGGTTGTTGCAGCGACTCCTGAATACCCTCGCCAGCCACGCAACGCGGAAACGCAAACCCGCCATCGCCCTGACGTTCGGCAACCATCAGTCGAGTTGCAGTCCAGGGTTGATTCGGGCGGCTCCATTCGATCCACGCGAGGCGTTGCGAGTCTGGGCTCAGGGTCGGCGCCGCGTAGAAGTCGGCACCTTCTGCCAGCAGATGACGCTCCCCATCACGCACATCAATCGCCACCAGCCGATGCTGGTCACGGTTCTCTTCAACCGCCAAAACCTGACCGTTGGCAAATTGCAGATCACCGTAACGGCACCCGCTCGAAGTCAGCACTTCAGGCGTTTCACCCATCAGCGACTGTCGATACAGCTGCTGGTCCGCCTCGTTGACGAAAACAACTCCGTCATCAGTCAGACAAAACGCGCCACCGCCATATTCGTACACCCGACTGCGCACGCTGAAGCCCTCTGGTGTCAGGCAATGCGCCTGGCCATCGCGCCAATGCCAGATCCGGCAGGCGGCGTCTTCGGGCCGATATTCATTCCAGAACAGGCCATGCCGGCCGACCTGCAACTCGGCAAAGTCGACGCCGGCAGCGACGGCTTTAGCGGCGCTGAAGGGCTCAGCTTTTTGCGATGAGGCGTGAATTTCGTTCATTGCGAAAGGCCAGTTGTTCGATGGTCTGGGTCGCGTGCTCGGCTTCTTCGCGGGCCTTGAGGATCACGCCGTGATGTTCAGATTTGCTGCAAACCGGGTCAGCATTGCTCGCATCGCCCGTGAGCATGAACGCCTGGCAGCGGCAGCCGCCAAAATCCTTCTCTTTCTCGTCGCAGGAACGGCAAGGCTCAGGCATCCAGTCGTAACCGCGAAAGCGGTTGAAGCCGAACGAGTCGTACCAAATGTGCTGCATGCTGTGGTCGCGCACATTGGGAAACTGCACCGGCAGCTGTCGGGCGCCGTGACAGGGYAGGGCGGTGCCGTCCGGCGTGACTGTCAGAAAGATGCTGCCCCAGCCATTCATGCAGGCTTTCGGGCGCTCTTCGTAATAGTCCGGCGTGACGAAAATCAACTTGCACGGATGCCCTTCGGCTTCGAGTTTGGCGCGGTATTCGTTGGTGATGCGTTCGGCGCGGACCAGTTGTTCCTTGGTCGGCAACAGGCCAACCCGATTGAGCTGCGCCCATCCGTAAAACTGGCAGGTAGCTAGCTCGACGAAGTCCGCCTCCAGGGCGATGCACAGCTCGATGATGCGATCGATCTTGTCGATGTTGTGCCGATGGGTTACGAAATTCAGCACCATCGGGTAACCGTGAGCCTTCACCGCACGGGCCATTTCCAGCTTCTGCGCAAAGGCTTTTTTCGAGCCAGCCAGCAGGTTGTTCACTTGCTCGTCACTGGCCTGAAAACTGATCTGGATAYGGTCCAGACCGGCCTTCTTGAAATCGCTGATTTTCTGCTCCGTCAAGCCAATCCCGGAGGTGATCAGGTTGGTGTAGAAACCCAGCTTGCGCGCCTCGGCTATCAGTTCGGCGAGGTCTTGGCGCACCAGCGGTTCACCGCCCGAGAAGCCTAACTGAGCTGCGCCCATCTCACGCGCTTCGCGGAACACTTTTAGCCACTGCTCGGTGCTCAACTCTTTGCCTTGTTCGGCGAAGTCCAGCGGATTGGAGCAGTACGGGCATTGCAGCGGGCAGCGATACGTCAGCTCGGCGAGCAGCCAGAGCGGCAAGCCAATTTCGGGTTTGGGCGATAACTTGACTGAAGTGCCGTCAGGCAAGTTCGATCCAGTGCTGAGCACGCGCGACCTCCATGAATTGCTCGATGTCTTCACCGAGCTCGGGTACGCCGGGGAACTGCGCGTCCAGTTCGGCAATGATCGCCGCGACATCGCGTTCGCCGTCGATCAAGCCGCCAATCAGCGCGGCGCTTTCATTGAGTTTGATCATGCCTTCGGGGTAGAGCAGCACATGGCCTTTCTGTGCCGGTTCGTACTGGAAACGGTAACCGGTACGCCAGGTCGGGGTCTTGCTACGGTCGAAACTCATAAGGTGATTCCTTTGTGCCAGACCCTTTGCTCGGTCACGCTGTGATACGGCGGGCGTTTCAGTTCGTAGGCCATGCTCATGGCATCGAGCATGCTCCAAAGAATGTCCAGTTTGAACTGGAGAATTTCCAGCATGCGCTCCTGGCCTTCACGTGTCGTGTAGTGCTGCAAAGTGATGGCCAGACCGTGTTCCACATCCCGGCGCGCCTGACCCAGGCGAGTGCGGAAATACTCATACCCGGCCGGGTCGATCCACGGGTAATGCTGCGGCCAACTGTCCAGACGCGATTGGTGGATCTGCGGCGCGAACAGTTCCGTCAGCGAGCTGCTGGCGGCTTCCTGCCAGCTGGCCCGGCGTGCGAAGTTGACGTAGGCATCGACCGCGAAGCGCACGCCGGGCAGGACTAATTCCTGCGAACGCAACTGATCCGGGTCGAGGCCGACGGCCTGGCCCAGTCGCAACCAGGCTTCGATGCCGCCGTCTTCGCCGGGGGCGCCATCGTGATCCAGCAGGCGCTGAATCCACTCGCGACGGATCTCGCGGTCCGGGCAGTTGGCGAGGATGGCAGCGTCTTTCAGGGGGATGTTCACCTGATAGTAGAAGCGGTTGGCGACCCAGCCCTGGATCTRTTCGCGGCTCGCCCGGCCTTCATACATCGCCACGTGGTAGGGGTGGTGGATGTGGTAATAGGCACCTTTGGCGCGCAGGGCGGCCTCGAATTCGGCGGGGGACATTGGGGCGTCAGTCATTGTGGTTCTCCGGGGAACAACCGGTGGATTCTTTGGTGTCAGGACCGGCCTCATCGCCAGCAGGCTGGCTCCCACAGTTGATCGCATTCCCCTGTGGGAGCCAGCCTGCTGGCGATAGACCGCGCAGCGGTCTCGGCTTCTTACAACACAATACTCATGCCGTCATACGCCACTTCAACATCCCGCCGAACCAGCTCGGCACGCTCCGGCGAATCCTCATCAAGAATCGGATTGGTGTTGTTGATGTGGATAAGCACCTTGCGCTGTTTCGGCAGCTGCTCCAGCACTTCCAGCATGCCGCCGGGGCCATTCTGTGCCAGGTGGCCCATTTCCCGACCGGTGCGGGTGCCGACGCCACGGCGCTGCATTTCGTCGTCGTCCCACATCGTGCCGTCCACCAGCAGGCAGTCGCTGCCGGCCATGATCTCCAGCAGCGGCGCGTCGACCTTGCCCAGCCCCGGCGCGTAGAACAGTTTGCCGCCGGTGTTCAGGTCTTCGACGATCAAACCGATGTTGTCGCSGGGGTGTGGGTCGAAGCGGTGCGGTGAATAAGGCGGGGCGGCGCTACGCAGCGGCAGGGGGGTGAAGCGCAGGTTCGGGCAGGCCGCAATGGTGAAGCTGCGGTCAAGTTCGATCCGGTTCCAGTCCAGGCCACCATTCCAGTGGGTCAGCATGGTGAACAGCGGGAAGCCGGTGCTCAAGTCTTCATGGACCATGTCGGTGCACCACACTTGATGCGGGCAACCTTCGCGCAAGCTGAGCAGACCGGTGGTGTGATCGATCTGACTGTCCATCAGGATGATCGCGCTGATGCCGGTATCGCGCAGGGCACGGCCAGGTTGCATCGGCGCAAAGCTTTGGAGCTGGGCGCGTATGTCTGGCGAAGCGTTGCACAGCACCCAGTTCACGCCGTTATCGGAAATCGCGATAGACGACTGGGTCCGCGCCTTGGCGTTCAGGGTGCCATCGCGAAAACCGGCGCAGTTCACGCAATTGCAGTTCCACTGGGGGAAACCGCCGCCGGCGGCGGAACCTAGAATCTGGACAAACATGGCCGCTCCATCATTCGAAAACTGAAATAAAAACGCCTCGGCGAGCCGAGGCGTTGGCACTGCGATACAAAAAGATTAGCGGCTGGCGAAGTACATGGTGACTTCAAAGCCGATACGCAGGTCGGTGTAAGCAGGTTTGGACCAGGACATGGGAGCGCTCCTTCAGGTGATGGGACAGTTCAGATCTATACATATAGTCCACCTCCAGCCGGAGATGTTCAGATAGTTAGGTTGCTATGTTACTCAAAATTACAGCGCTGATGCCCGTGAAACTTTGAAAAAGCTAATTGCAGCGCCTGTAATGATCATTTTGTCACTTGCCAAATCTCGCTCGGTCTTGGCCCGTTAGCCAGGCAGCGCCAGCCGCCGAGCGTTTGATTCAATCGTTGCGCTGCGGCCAGTAATGCTTCGCGGTCGATCAACAGAATTGTTTCGGATAGACGCTCAAGATAATCCGACGAGTGGCTAGCCAGTTTGTCCTGCCAGAGCAATTCGGCGGCCTGATGGACGGGCAGGGCGTTGAGGTCGAATTGATCAGCCAGGGACTGACGCTGATGGACGAAGGTGGCATCGTCGATGCCATCGATCATTCCTGGCAACTCACTCAAAAAGTGTTCGATGTGTTCCAGCAAACCGGCAGGTGCAATGCTCGGTGATTGCACGCCGAACAGAATCCCGGTCTTCCCATGGATCTGGCGCAATGCACTGAACACGGCATAACCCAGTTGTAAGTCCACTCGCAGCCGCTGGTAGAACGGTGACTGGCACAGGTGCGCGAGCAAGCGCCAGGCGGCTTCGTCGGTGATGTCCCGTGTGGCGGTCGGACAAAACAACAACAGCGCGTTTTCGCTGGATCCGGTGTCGACAGTGGTCCACAGTCGCTGCGATTTGATCGAGGGCAGCGACGATTGTTGATCTGCAACGCCGGGCACGCGGCTCAGCGCCAACCCTATTGCCGCTTGTGTCTGCGACGACAAACCAACGGCCAGGCCTTCCCAACGCGCGCTCGACCAAAGCTGCAACAAATCCTCTGAGACAGCGGCGGGTTCGAGGCAATGTTCAGGTAGCGCCTTCAGCAGTTGTTTGATGGGCATCACAGCTACGCTCGGCGGTTCGTCCTGTGAGACTCCGGCTGCGGGTGTTGTTAGCTCCTTCAACGCATGTTCGAGGACAATTGGCATCGCTGCCTGTAGCCCCGTCATCTTG
Source organism: Pseudomonas sp. P5_B2 (assembly GCF_056400445.1). Taxonomy (NCBI): domain Bacteria; kingdom Pseudomonadati; phylum Pseudomonadota; class Gammaproteobacteria; order Pseudomonadales; family Pseudomonadaceae; genus Pseudomonas; species Pseudomonas sp. P5_B2. The sequence continues at coordinate 10,640 of NZ_JBFULH010000123.1, forward strand.
AGCAACCATTCATTGCCTGAGGCACTGAAGGAAAAGTCGACGCCGGCCTGACTCGCATCTTCACGCAACGGCTGCAATTGGTTTTCCAGGGTCGATTGAAGGCTGGCGTGAGGTTTGCAGTCGAGTCGCCAGCGCAGATAAATCGCGCCTTCATCGGTGTTGTCCGGCACAGCCTGACTGAACTGCATCGGGGAGTTTTCCCGACGACTGCGTGAACGATCCTGGGCAAACGTGCGCAGGCCACGGTGTTTGCTGGTCTGGCCGCGAATCAGCCCGGCATTGGCGGCGGGTGCTTCGGTGCGCAAAAACGGGTTAGCTGTCGGCAGTTGCCACTCGCCGCTGAAGGTTGCAGGAGGGCCGCGTATTCTTTGCGCAAGCCAGCCCAGTCTTGATGGGAGGCAAAGAAGCCCAGCCAGTCGAGTAACTTCTCGCGGATCACACTCCCCGGTTGAGTGGTGGTGAATTCGATGTGCAGCAAGGCTTGCCCGGCGAACTGATATAGCGGCGCGGCTTTCAGGCTGTCAGCCAGACCCTGTTCACGCAGCTTCGCCATCAGACCACCAGGTTTCGCGGCGTTCAGCCAATGGCACAGAAACGCCAGCGCTTCACGCGATGACTCGGGCAAGGCTTCGAACGCGAACAGAAGACCCAGCCGACGTTCGCCAGCCTGTTGATAAGTTTTTTTCGAGGTCTCCATCAATACAGAAGGCGATTGTTGCGAGACTCGTTGCCCGACGGGAATCTCGGCGCCAAAGCGCTGGGCCATCTCACACAACTCGTCGAGACTCTGCGGCCCGGCCAGGCTCAGTGTCATCTGCCCGGTCTGATAAAAACGCTGGTGAAAATCCTGCAACGCTTGCTGAAACTCCGGCTGCGGCACGGGAAGGCTGTCGCGGTTTCCGCCATGAAACCCGAGCAGCGGATGAGTCAACGAAAGCCCATCGAACAACGCTATTTGCTGTTGCGCCGCCGCATCCTGTGACCAAGCGATGAATTCCGCGTGCAGCACCTCTCTTTCCCGAAATTGCTCGTCCGGATTCATACGCGGATGAGCGAGCATGTCTGACAGACGCTCCAGTCCACCGGCAAACACCTGAGGCGGCAGCTCGAAAAAAAAGTCGGTCGTTCGATCATTGGTCCGTGCGTTTACCTGACCGCCGTGACCCTGAACATAGGCCATCAGCCCTGCGC
>NZ_JBFULH010000124.1:0-10970 GCF_056400445.1 Pseudomonas sp. P5_B2
TTACGACTGCTGCGCAGACGAACGCAGGCTTCGCCAGCTGCTACAGGGACGCGTCGTGGTCAAGAATCAGCTTAAAACCACCAAGCGGTTCGGCAGTTCATTACGCACCTGCGTCACCGGCACGTGCACTTTGAGCAACTCACCACACGCCTCGATGCAAGTCACGAACCCTTGCAACGTCTGCCCCTGCTTCACCTGCTGGGTAAACGCCGCCACAATCGCGTCCCAGTTTTTGTTGTCCAGCCGTCTGGAAATCCCTTCATCCACCAGGATCTCCACATAGCGCTCCGCCTCGCAGACAAAAATCAGCATTCCGGTGCTACCGACCGTGTGGTGCAGGTTCTGCTCCAGAAACTGCCGACGCGCCAGGTTAGAGGCGCGCCAATGCCGTACCGAGCGCGGAACCAGGTGCGTGGTGACTTTCGGAAGACGGAACACCAGGCACAGCACGATGAAGGTGATCCATTGCACCAGCAGCAAACTGTGCAGGGTCAGCCAGCCGGTCAGGTAATGCACGATCCCCGGCACCATCAGCGCCAGCAGGCTGGCCCATAGCAGTGGGATGTACGCATAGTCGTCGGCGCGGGCGGCAAGCACGGTCACCAGTTCGGCGTCGGTGTCGCGCTCGACCCGGGCAATCGCCTCGGCGACTTTGCGTTGTTCGTGTTCAGTCAGTAACGCCATGTTTAAAAGTGCCTGCTCATTATTGTTATCACCAGCCGCCCGACGAACCGCCGCCCCCGAAACTGCCCCCGCCGCCGCTGAAGCCCCCGCCGCCACCGCCWCCACCAAAACCACCGCCGCCAAAACCACCGCTTGAGCCGCCCGAACCTCCTCGGCCGGCCGGCAGGATGCCGAGCATCTGCAAAACAAAAAACGTCAGGATGAACAGCATCACCAGAAACACAAAAACGCCGGGATGGCGCGCCATGAAGTCGCTGTCTTCATCACCGCGCGGTTCATAGACTGTCGACGGTTCATCCAGCGAACTGCCGCCCAACACCACCAGCATCGCCGCGACCCCGTCGCTGATGCCTTTGCTGAAGTTGCCGGCCTTGAACGCGGGGGTGATCACCTGATTGATGATCACCGAACTTTGCGCGTCGGTCAGGCGGTCTTCAAGGCCATAGCCGACTTCGATGCGCAATTTACGCTCGTCGCGCGCGACGATCAGCAGCGCGCCGTTGTTTTTATCTTTCTGACCGATGCCCCAGGCGCGCCCCAGTTGGTAGCCGAAATCCGCGATGTCGGTGCCCTGCAAGTCCGGCAGGGTGACCACCACCAATTGCTCGCCGGTGGCGGTTTCATGGGCCTTTAATTGCTGGGTCAGCTGCTCGCGCACCGACGGCTCGATCAGCTGGGCGTTATCGACCACCCGTCCGGTCAGAGGCGGAAACGTCAATTCGGCCTGCGCTGCCAGGGCGAACACCCAGAGCACCAGCATCAGCCCCACTTTCAACATGCGCATTGGCGACCTCATCCATGGTGCTGCTTCAGCCGATCAAAATTTCACTTCAGGCGCCTTATCGGCATTCGGCGTGGTCGCCTCGAAGGTTTCGCGAATCGGCAAATCGCTGTACATCACCGCGTGCCACAGGCGACCGGGAAAGGTGCGGATTTCGGTGTTGTATTTCTGCACCGCGAGGATGAAATCACGCCGCGCCACGGCGATGCGGTTCTCGGTGCCTTCAAGTTGCGACTGCAAGGCGAGGAAGTTCTGGTTGGCCTTGAGGTCCGGATAACGCTCGGACACCACCATCAAACGGCTCAAGGCACCGGTCAGTTGATCCTGGGCCTGCTGGAACTGTTTGAGTTTTTCCGGGTTATCCAGTGTCTTGGCGTCCACTTGAATGGACGTTGCCTTGGCCCGCGCTTCGATCACCGCCGTCAGGGTTTCTTCTTCATGTTTGGCATAGCCTTTGACGGTTTCCACCAGATTGGGGATCAAATCGGCGCGGCGTTGATACTGGTTCTGCACCTGGCCCCACGCGGCTTTGGCCTGTTCGTCGAGGGTCGGAATCGTGTTGATGCCGCAGCCCGCGAGTACTGTGCTCAGCAATATCAAGGCTGCAACCTGCAGGCTAGACCGATAGTGGTGTCGTACATTCATCTGGGTCACTCCTTGGCACATTCCATTGAAAAACAACCTGTACCCTTCTGACCGGGCACTTGGGGCATAATCTGCCGCCGCCACTGGATTGCATTGAGCCAATGGGCTAAAAGATGCCCCTAGCGCAAAACACTGCGCAAGTGTGCATGCATTTACCTGAACAACAATAGTCGCTCCCTAACTTTTGGCTGACCGGCGCGTATTCGCAGCCATTTAGGCTTTTGAGAAAACCATTCATGAAGAAGCTGTGTTTGCTGGGCCTGTTCGTCAGCCTGGCCAGTCATAACGTATTGGCCGCCACGAACCCCGCACCTCTTGAGAACAAGGACGCCTTCATCAGCAACCTGATGAAGCAGATGACCCTCGATGAAAAGATCGGCCAGTTGCGCCTGATCAGCATCGGCCCGGAAATGCCACGCGAACTGATCCGCAAGGAAATCGCGGCCGGCAACATCGGTGGCACGTTCAACTCGATCACCCGCCCGGAAAACCGTCCGATGCAGGACGCGGCCATGCGCAGCCGATTGAAGATCCCGATGTTCTTCGCCTACGACGTGATCCACGGCCACCGCACCATTTTCCCGATCCCGCTGGCCTTGGCCTCGAGCTGGGACATGGACGCCATCGGCCTGTCCGGGCGTATTGCCGCCAAGGAAGCCGCATCGGATGGTGTCGACCTCACCTTCGCACCGATGGTCGACATCTCCCGCGACCCGCGCTGGGGCCGTACATCCGAAGGCTTCGGTGAAGACACCTACCTCGTTTCGCGCATTGCCGGCGTCATGGTCAAAGCCTTCCAGGGCACCGGTGCCAACGCGGCCGACAGCATCATGGCCAGCGTCAAACACTTTGCCTTGTACGGCGCGGTCGAAGGCGGTCGCGACTACAACGTGGTCGATATGAGCCCGGTCAAAATGTACCAGGACTACCTGCCCCCTTACCGCGCGGCGATTGACGCCGGTGCTGGCGGGGTGATGGTTGCCTTGAACTCGATCAACGGCGTGCCGGCCACCGCCAACACCTGGCTGATGAACGACCTGCTGCGCAAGGAATGGGGCTTCAAAGGCCTGGCCGTCAGCGACCACGGGGCGATTTTCGAGCTGATCAAGCACGGCGTTGCTGCTGACGGTCGCGAAGCCGCGAAGCTGGCGATCAAGGCCGGCATCGACATGAGCATGAACGACACCCTGTACGGCAAAGAGCTGCCGGGGCTGTTGAAAGCAGGCGAAATCGAGCAAAGCGACATCGACAATGCCGTGCGTGAAGTGCTCGCTGCCAAGTACGACATGGGCCTGTTCAAGGACCCGTACCTGCGCATCGGCAAGGCTGAAGAGGATCCGGCCGACACCAACGCCGACAGCCGTCTGCACCGCGCCGAGGCCCGCGATGTCGCGCGCCGCAGCATGGTGTTGCTGAAGAATCAGAACGAAACCCTGCCGCTGAAGAAAAACGCAAAAATCGCCCTGGTCGGCCCGCTGGCCAAAGCGCCTATCGACATGATGGGGAGTTGGGCTGCTAATGGCAGACCGGCGCAATCGGTGACCCTGTTCGACGGCATGACCAATGCACTGGGCGCGCAATCGACGCTGATCTACGCCCGCGGCGCCAACATCACCAGCGACAAGAAGATTACGGATTACCTGAACTTCCTCAACTTCGACGCCCTGGAGGTGGTGGATGATCCGCGTCCGGCCAACGTGCTGATCGACGAAGCGGTGAAAGCCGCCAAGGACGCTGACGTTGTCGTTGCCGCCGTCGGCGAATCCCGTGGCATGTCCCACGAATCGTCGAGCCGCACGGACATCAACATTCCGGAAAACCAGCGTGAACTGATCCGCGCCTTGAAAGCCACCGGTAAACCGCTGGTGCTGGTGTTGATGAATGGCCGTCCGCTGTCGATTCTTGAAGAGAACGAACAGGCTGACGCGATTCTGGAAACCTGGTTCACCGGCACCGAAGGCGGCAACGCCATCGCCGACGTGCTGTTCGGCGACTACAACCCGTCGGGCAAACTGCCGATCACCATCCCGCGCTCGGTGGGTCAGATTCCGACCTACTACAACCACCTGAGCATTGGCCGGCCGTTCACGCCGGGCAAACCGGGCAACTACACGTCGCAGTATCTGGATGACACCACCGGTCCCCTGTTCCCGTTCGGCTTCGGTCTGAGCTACACCGACTTCAGCCTGAGCAACATGGCCCTGTCGTCGACTACGCTGAACAAGACCGGCAAGCTCGACGCCAGCGTCACGGTGAAAAACACCGGCAAGCGTGACGGCGAAACCGTGGTGCAGTTGTACATCCAGGACGTGACCGGCTCGATGATCCGACCACTCAAGGAACTGAAGAACTTCCAGAAAATCATGCTCAAGGCCGGCGAACAGAAAGTCGTGCACTTCACCATCACCGAAGACGATCTGAAGTTCTACAACACCCAACTCAAGTACGCTGCCGAGCCGGGCAAGTTCAACGTACAGATCGGCCTGGACTCACAGGACGTGACACAGCAGAGCTTTGAATTGCTCTAATCCGGCACACCGCAATACCCATGTGGGAGCGGGCTTGCTCGCGAAAGCGGACTGTCAATCAACATCATCGTTGACTGACACGCCCCCTTCGCGAGCAAGCCCGCTCCCACATTTGGTTTCAGTGTTTTCGAGGATTGGTATCACCCCCTGAGATTCAGCAGGTTCACCACCAGCCGGTCCACCCATCCCCAGACCCGTTGCTTGACCCGCCGCCACAGCGGTCGGCGTTGCCATGCCTCCAGGCTGACTTCCTGGCTCTGCGCAAAGTCCCGTTCGAAACTCCCCGCCACGGCCCGCGTCAGCCCTGGGTCCAGCGCTTCAAGGTTGGCTTCCAGGTTAAAGCGCAAATTCCAGTGATCGAAATTGCACGAGCCGATGCTCACCCAATCATCGATCAAGACCATTTTCAGGTGCAGGAAACATGGCTGGTATTCAAAAATCTTCACACCAGACTTGAGCAGTCGCGGGTAGTAGCGATGCCCGGCGTAGCGCACCGAAGGGTGATCGGTGCGCGGCCCAGTCAGCAACAGGCGCACATCCACGCCTCGACTGGCGGCACGCCGCAGTGAGCGGCGGACTTTCCAGGTCGGCAGGAAATACGGGGTCGCCAGCCAGATCCGTTGCTGGCCGCTGTTCAACGCGCGAACCAGTGATTGCAGAATGTCGCGGTGCTGGCGGGCATCGGCATAGGCCACCCGACCCATGCCTTCCCCCATGGACGGCACCCGTGGCAGACGCGGCAAGCCGAAATGCGCGGCGGGTTTCCAAGCACGTCGATGGCGGTTGGCGATCCATTGGCGGTCGAACAGCAACTGCCAGTCAATAACCAAAGGACCGGTGATTTCCACCATCACCTCGTGCCATTCGCTGGTGTCCTCACCCGGCGTCCAGAACTCATCGGTGACGCCCGTGCCACCGACCACCGCCAGGCTTTGATCGACCAGCAAGAGCTTGCGGTGATCGCGGTAAAAGTTGCCGACCCAACGCCGCCAGTTCAGACGATTGTAGAAACGCAGTTCGACCCCAGCCGCCACCAGGCGCTGACGCAAGGTCAGGGTAAATGCCAGGCTGCCATAGTCATCGAACAGGCAGCGCACGCGCACACCGCGCTCGGCCGCCGAAACCAAGGCTTGCACCATGGCCTCGGCGCAGGCGCCCGCCTCCACCAGATACAACTCCAGTTCGACCTGTTCTTCGGCGCGAGCAATCGCGATCAGCATGCGCGGAAAAAACTGCGGACCATCGATCAGCAGTTCAAAGCTGTTGCCTTCACGCCAGGGAAAAATTGCACCGGCCATGTCAGCGCGCCGTGAAAATCAGTACCGCACCCACCGGCACCGACAAACTGATGGCCGACAAACCGGCGACCTTGCGCAACGCTTCCAGTCCGGGTGCCAAATCGAAGTCCCCGGCATTGAGGACCAGCGGCTCGAGCGTTACCACCTGAAAGCGTCGATCGTCGAGACGCGTCGCCAGCAGCTCGGCGTTGTAGGCGTGTTGCTTGCCATGCAGGTTGACGGTCAGCGGCAAACGTAATTCCAACTGCGCGCCGGGGGCGAGGTCGTTGATGGGACGCAGATCAATCTGCGCGCTGATCAACGCTTCCGGGTAGGTCTGAACATCGAACAGCTCCTTGCGCATGCGCTCATCGCGCAATGGGATGCCACTGTTGACCGACTCCAGTTCGACTTCAACCTCGGCCAGGCCATTGGCGTCGACTTTGCCGTGCAGCACCAGAAAGCGCTGCACTTCGGAAATGTTGGCGTTTTTTGTGCTGATGAATGACAGCCGCGAGGACTCACCGTCCAGGTACCAATCGGCATGGGCCGACAGAGAGGCGCCGGCCAACAGCAGGAAAGCGAGGGTTTTAGAGAGGGAGCGGTTGAACATAGAGACTCTTGGACAGATGATCCGGTGCTGAACCTTAACCGTCCGTGAGCAAGATGCAAACCTGTAGCAGCTGGCGAAGCCTGCGTTCGGCGGCGAAGCCGTCGTCAAATCCTGCCAACTGGAACAATCTGAAACACAGCGGTGCCTGGTCTCACGACGGCTTCGCCGCCGAACGCAGGCTTCGCCAGCTGCTACGGGATCAGGCGGCAGCCTTGGCGTTCGCCGAGCCACGCCGCGCTGTTGCTGCGGCCCATGCCGCTGACGGTCACGCGTTTGCTGGCGGCGTCATCGACAAAGCGGCTGGTGGGCAGCCACTGTTTTACATAGCGGCGGCAGTACCCGGCCTCGTTGTTCATCACATACCGGCACGAGCAATATTCCTTCGCGGTGTAGGCGCTGATGATGTCAGGGAAGGCCCACAGCGCGACTCGTTCGTGCCAGATCCAGCCAAGCAAGGCGATGAGCAGGATCAACAGCAACGTGCTGAACGGTCGGCGAGGAATAAAACCGCGGCGGTTCATGGCTGCACCTGTTGCGAAAAGGCCTTTAGCGCAAGTTTGAGCAAATCATTGTGCTGGTAGCTGCCGTCGCGATCATCGCCATAGCGCACGATCACCAGGTGTTCACTGGGGATCACATACATCGCCTGGCCCCAATGGCCCAGCGCCGCGAAAGTATCGGCGGGGGCATCGGGCCAGGGTTGTGCCGCCCCTTCCACCGCGCGGTTGAGCCACCATTGACCACCAGGCACGGCGTCATCCTGATGGGCTTGATAGTGGGTGAACGGTTCGCGATTAAAGGCGACCCAGTCTTTGGGCAGCAATTGGCGATCCTGCCAGCGCCCCTCGCGCGCCATCAACAAACCGACTCGAGCCAGATCCCGAGCAGTGAGGTAGGCGTAAGACGACGCGACAAAAGTGCCCGTGGCATCGGTTTCCCAAACGGCATGATGGATGCCCAGAGGCTCAAACAGCGCTGTCCATGGATAGTCCGGATAACGTGCCGGACCGACGATGTTTTTCAGCGCGACGGACAGCAAATTGCTGTCACCACTGGAGTACCGAAACGCCTGACCTGGTTTGGCGTACTCGGCATTATCGGCAGTAAACGCTGCCATGTCTTGACGGCCACGGGTGTAGAGCATGGCCACCACCGAGGACTTTAACGGGGCGTATTCGTAGTCTTCCTGCCAGTCCAGGCCCGAGGCCCAGTGCAACAGGTCGGCCAGGGTGACGCCCGGGTGTTTTTGCATCGGTGGATAAAATGTCTGCACCGGGTCCTGGAGTTTGAACAGGCCTTGGCCATACGCCACCCCCAGCACCGTGGCCATGAGGCTTTTGCTGATGGACCACGTCAGGTGTGGCGTGTCGGCGGTGGTCGGGTCGGCGTAGCGTTCGTAGATCAACTGGCCGTCGCGAATCACCAGCAGGGCGTCTGTGCGGATGCCTTTTCGAGTGGTGTCGTCGCGGGGTGGGAAGGCGTAGGTTTCCAGGGCTTGGAGCGCTGGCCCGGAGCTTTTCGGGCCGATGGACCATTGCTCGGCCGGCCAGTTTTCGGCGTGGGCCGTGAGGCCGAGCAGCAGCATGACAATCAGGAACAAGCCTTTGAACATGGCGTGGGCTCGGGAGTATTAACGTGCAGAGGCTAGTTGAGGTTGATGACAGTTTTGGAGTTTATGTTGTCTTGAGGCCGTCTTCGCGAGCAAGCCTGCTCCCACATTTAATCGCGTTTTTTCTGGAGTAACTCGGTTGAATGTGGGAGCGGGATTGCTCGCGAAGGGGCCAGTCAGATCGACGCCAACGCTTTGGCCAACCGCTTACCCCTGGCCCCAGCCGCCAAATCCATCACCAACTGATCGCGCTGCCACATCTGCGCCCAATGCGGCGGCCCATCGGCCAGCGCCTGATCAATCTCGGCCTTGAGCCCCTCGAACTGGGCAAACAATCCACCGAGCAACACATGCCCGGCCGGATTGTTCGGTGCCTGGCGGCTGACTTCCGCGCACCCGGCCAGCAGCGCCAGCAACCGCAACTGCAAGGCTTGCAGCCAGTCACTGTCCTGACCAATCCCATACAGCCACGCGGTCATGGCGCTCAATACGTACACATCTTCAAGGGTACGGAACGGTTTGACGTAAGCATCCCAACCGTCCCCCGCCAACAACTCGCACAGGGCATTGTCGAGAAACAACTGGCCATGACTGATGTCCGGAATCAAAGCGATGGCCGGGAGTTTTTCCAGGCGCACGCCCGGTTCATCGGGGTAGACCACCGCCAGGCTCAGGCGCGCCGCCTCGCCGGGCGCTTCACTGCGGGCGGCGATCAATAGCCACTCGGCGGCATCACCGGCGGTGACGAAATCCTTGCGCCCGCTCAGGCGCAAATCGGTGAGGCGGGTTTGCATGTCCGCCGGTCGCAGGCTGCGCTGTTCGGTCGCGCACAACGCGCCGAGGCTCAGCGGCGCGCTCGGCCAAAGCATCCGCAACGCCGCCTGATACCCCACCAGAAACGCCAGCCCCGGCGTGGCCATCAGGCGCGCACCCGCCACCGCCAACTCGAACGGCGTCACCGGGCCCAATTGATCCAACAAGGTCGCGAAACCTTCTGCCAGATCAGGGTTGGCGGGCAGGCGTTCGCGGCGCTTCAACAGGGTTTGCCAGGGCATAAGAGGCTCCTCAAAGGCTGTCATATAAGCATCACCAAAGCTTAATGGCGATGACACTGGGGCTACATAGCCTGACCTTGCACAAAACGGCTACATAAAGAAAGTCGATCCGCTGTTACTCACGTCAGGTGAGCAGCCCGCAAGGAGATTTGCAATGACTCAGATCGCCCGCATCAGCGACACCGGAAACGACCGCCGCCTGCAAGCCGAACGACTGATCGGCAGCGCCGCCTTGCAGGAAGCCCAGGCCTTGCGCTTCAACGTATTCAGCGGCGAATTCAACGCCAGTCTCAAGGGCGCCGAGCTGGGTCTGGACATGGATGACTATGATGTTCACTGCGCCCACATCGGCGTGCGTGATTTGAACAGCGGGCGTCTGGTGGCGACCACCCGTTTGCTCGATCATACGGCGGCCAGCAGCCTGGGCAAGTTCTACAGCGAAGAAGAATTCAGCCTGCACGGCCTGGTGCACCTCGAAGGCCCGATTCTGGAAATCGGTCGCACCTGCGTCGACCCGGCGTACCGTAACGGCGGCACCATCGCGGTGCTTTGGAGTGAACTGGCCGAGGTATTGAACCAGGGCGGCTACAGCTATTTGATGGGGTGCGCGAGCATTCCGATGCAGGACGGCGGCGTTCAGGCCCACGCGATCATGCAGCGCCTGCGCGAACGCTACCTGTGCACCGAACACCTGCGCGCCGAGCCGAAAAAACCGCTGCCCACCTTGGCTATCCCCTCCAACGTCATCGCCGAAATGCCGCCGCTGCTCAAAGCCTACATGCGCCTCGGCGCGAAGATCTGCGGTGAGCCGTGCTGGGACGAAGACTTCCAGGTCGCCGACGTGTTCATCCTGCTCAAGCGCGACGAACTCTGCCCGCGCTACGCCAAGCACTTCAAGGCGGCCATGTGATGAGCCGCTTGCGGGTGTACGCGCGGATTGCGCGAGTGCTGGTGGTGGTCACCCTGGGTTTGAGCATGGCCGGTGTGTTCGGGCTGTTCGAGCGCATGGGCATCGCCCACTCGATGGTCCGCCGCCAGCGCTGGTCGCGATTTTTCATGGCACGGTTGAGCAATGCCCTGCCCTTCCACGTCACCGTGCATGGCGAGTTGCCCGAAGCACCGATGCTCTGGGTCAGCAATCATGTGTCGTGGACCGACATCCCGTTGCTGGGCATGCTCACGCCGCTGTCGTTTCTGTCCAAGGCCGAAGTGCGCACCTGGCCGGTGGCGGGCTGGCTGGCGGCCAAGGCCGGCAGTCTGTTTATCCGTCGTGGGGCGGGCGACAGTCAGCTGATCCGCAAGCAAATGACTCGCCACCTGGAACAGGCCCATCCGCTGCTGATGTTCCCGGAAGGCACCACCACCGATGGCCGTTCGTTGCGCACGTTTCATGGGCGCTTGCTGTCGGCGGCGATTGATTCAGAGGTGCCGCTGCAACCGGTGGCGATTCGTTACCTGCGCGATGGCGAGCTCGATTCGCTGGCGCCGTTTATTGGTGACGATGATCTGCTGTCGCACTTGATGCGCTTGTTTGCCAATGATCGGGGCAATGTGGAAATTCAYCTGCTCAAGCCGATTGAGTGTGAAGGCCGCGAGCGTGCGGCGCTGGCGTTCGAGGCGCAGCAAGCGGTGCAGACAGCGTTGTTTGGTGCGATTCCGGAGAAGCAGCAAATCCCGATGCGCCCCGCCATCGCAGCTTAAACACATGTCTAATGTGGGAGCGGGCTTGCTCGCGAAAGCGGTGTGTCATTCAACATTAATGCCGACTGATGTACCGC
>NZ_JBFULH010000125.1:0-10946 GCF_056400445.1 Pseudomonas sp. P5_B2
GACACACCGCTTTCGCGAGCAAGCCCGCTCCCACATTAGGTTTATGTTGTCAGGTAGTGTTGGGCAAAGGTCTGAAGCTGCGGATAGAAAAGCCTGAAGTCTTCGCTCAACGGCTCATACAACACCCGCAATTCCTGCATCGCCCCCGCCAGTTCCTCAGGTCGGGTCAACCGTCGCGAAATCCCCCGCAGCACCTGCTCCAGCACTTCAAATTCCTGATACGACCCCAACCAGTCATTCGCCACCATGTGTGGCGCGATCTTCGCCAGGCGCTCGGGCAATTGCGTCTCGGCCGTCAGCACCCGGTAAACATCTGAGGTGAACAGTTCCAGTGGCCGGTCGGCGTACAGCGTCCAGTCTCGTGCCAGACAGTGGTCGAAAAACACGTCGAGCACGATCCCGGCGTAGCGCCGGCGTGTCATGGAAAACCGCGACAACGAAACATCCACCAACGGGTGGCGGTCGGTAAACACGTCGATGCTGCGATGAAGCTGGATGGCCGCCTCAATTTCGGGATCGTATTGCCCTTGCAGCCGTCCTTTGAYGAAATCGCCATACAGACTGCCGAGCAATTGACCGGGACGCTGGCCACCGAGGTGAAGATGTGCGAGATAGTTCATGGGCGCAGCTTAGCACTGCACCTTTGTTTCTTTACATCAACGTATCGTTATAACCCGATATACCGATTTATGCGGTCGTCAGAGCAAAATCATATTGGTATATCGCGAAATAACGATTTAAAGTTCGCCTCATCGCGATATAGCGTTTTACTCATCACGAGCTCCCAAGCCATGAACCTCGACCTCGACGAAATAATAAAAGCCCTGGCACACCCAGTACGGCGAGAAATCCTGCACTGGCTCAAAGACCCGACTGTCGAATTCCCTGACCAGTCCCACAGCAACGAGCACGGCGTTTGCGCCGGGCAGATCGATCAACGTTGCGGCTTGTCGCAGTCCACGGTGTCCGCGCACCTGGCGACCCTGCAACGCGCCGGCCTGATCAGCAGCCGCAAAGTCGGCCAGTGGCATTTTTTCAAACGTAATGAGGAAACCATCCAGGAATTCCTCAAGACCTTCAGTAAAGAGCTCTGACCCTTAACGTCAGTCAGCCGACAAGGAATTAACAATGCCCCTCTCGCTTCTCATACTGGCCTTGAGCGCCTTCGCCATCGGCACCACCGAGTTCGTCATCATGGGTCTGCTGCCCGACGTGGCGGCGGACCTCGGCGTGTCGATCCCCGGCGCCGGCTGGCTGGTGACCGGTTACGCCCTGGGTGTGGCCATCGGGGCACCGTTCATGGCACTGGCCACCGCCCGGCTACCGCGCAAGGCTGCACTGGTTGCGTTGATGGGTATTTTCATTATCGGCAACCTGCTCTGCGCGCTGGCCAGTGACTACAACGTGTTGATGTTTGCGCGAGTCGTCACGGCCCTCTGCCACGGTGCCTTCTTCGGTATCGGTTCAGTGGTGGCAGCAGGCCTGGTACCGGCCAACAAACGCGCTTCGGCCGTGGCCCTGATGTTCACCGGTCTGACTCTGGCCAACGTGCTCGGCGTTCCCTTGGGCACCGCGCTCGGTCAGCAAGCCGGCTGGCGTTCGACCTTCTGGGCCGTGACAGTGATTGGTGTGATTGCCTTGATCGGCCTGATCCGCTTCCTGCCGGCCAAGCGCGATGAAGAAAAACTCGACATGCGTGCGGAACTGGCCGCACTCAAAGGCGCCGGGATCTGGTTGTCCCTGAGCATGACTGCGCTGTTCGCCGCTTCGGTCTTCACCCTGTTTACCTACGTCGCGCCGCTGCTGGGCGAAGTCACCGGTGTCTCGCCACGTGGCGTGACCTGGACCCTGATGCTCATCGGCCTGGGTCTGACCGTCGGCAATATCATCGGCGGCAAACTGGCGGACAAAGGCATGGCCGCGACGCTGATCGGCGTGTTCATCAGCATGGCGGTGGTGTCCACCGTACTGACGTGGACCAGCGTCGCGCTGATCCCGACCGAAATCACCCTGTTTCTCTGGGCGACCGCATGTTTTGCCGCAGTCCCTGCCTTGCAAGTGAACGTGGTGACCTTTGGCAAAGCGGCTCCGAACCTGGTGTCGACCTTGAACATCGGCGCTTTCAACATCGGCAACGCACTCGGTGCCTGGGTCGGCGGCAGCGTCATCGCCCACGGCTTCGGCCTGACCAGCGTGCCACTCGCGGCCGCCGCACTGGCGGTACTCGCCTTGCTGGTGACCCTGATTACTTTCCGTCAGAGCGGTAATCCCGAACTGGCTCCTGCTACCCACTGATACCTCACGAGGGTTGTATTAAATGACGACTATTTTCGATCCGATCAAACTGGGCGACATCGAGTTGGCCAACCGCATCATCATGGCGCCCCTGACCCGCTGCCGCGCCGACGAAGGCCGCGTGCCGAACGCGCTGATGGCCGAGTACTACGTCCAGCGCGCTTCCGCCGGCCTGATTCTCAGCGAAGCCACCTCGGTCACGCCAATGGGCGTCGGCTACCCGGACACCCCGGGCATCTGGTCCAACGATCAGGTCCGCGGCTGGGCTAACGTGACCAAAGCCATTCACGGCGCGGGCGGCAAGATTTTCCTGCAACTGTGGCACGTCGGCCGGGTGTCTCACACCTCGTATCTGAACGGCGAAGCGCCGGTCGCACCTAGCGCCATCCAGCCAAAAGGTCACGTCAGCCTGGTTCGCCCATTGGCGGATTACCCTACCCCGCGTGCTCTGGAAACCGCTGAAATCGCCGACATCATCGACGCCTATCGCACCGGCGCCGAGAACGCCAAGGCCGCAGGTTTTGACGGTGTGGAAATCCATGGCGCCAACGGTTACCTGCTCGACCAGTTCCTGCAAAGCAGCACCAACCAGCGCACCGACCACTACGGCGGCTCCCTGGAAAACCGTGCACGCCTGCTGCTGGAAGTGACCGACGCGGCCATCGAAGTCTGGGGCGCCGGCCGCGTTGGTGTACACCTGGCACCGCGCGCCGACTCCCATGACATGGGCGACGACAACCTTGCCGAAACCTTCACCTACGTCGCTCGCGAACTGGGCAAGCGTGGTATCGCGTTCATCTGCTCGCGCGAGAAAGAAGCCGGCGACAGCCTTGGCCCACAATTGAAGGAAGCCTTCGGCGGCCCGTACATCGCCAACGAACGCTTCACCAAGGACAGCGCCAATGCCTGGCTGGCCAGCGGCAAGGCCGATGCGGTCGCCTTTGGCGTGCCGTTCATTGCCAACCCGGACTTGCCTGCTCGTTTGAAGGCCGATGCGCCGTTGAACGAAGCGCGTCCTGAGCTGTTCTACGGCAAAGGCCCGGTGGGTTACATCGACTACCCGGTGATGTAAGCGTTAAATACCGAAAATGCAAAAAAGCCCCGACTCCTGAGAGCCGGGGCTTTTTGGTTTTCGAGTGATTTGCTCGCACTCATTCACACCCAAGACACAAAATCCCTACAAAATACGTGGTTCACTACCTGTCATCCTGGCGAGCGTCCGTATATAAAAGCACCCCATGCAATCAGTCGTACGCTTTTGTTTCATTTGCGCAGGCTTGGGCTCAAGCGCAGCATGTCCAGCCCGGTCTCCACCCAACGCTCGGCGTCGGCGTGCAGTTGAAAACTGTCGGGCGCCAGCAGCCACTGATACAGGATGCCATCGATATACGCATGCAGGCTGATGGCAGCGCGAGCCGTGTCGAGGTCTTCGGGCATTTGCCCCCGATTCACGGCATTACTCAGGGCCAGGCTGATTCGCAAGTTGCAATCCAGGCTGACCGTTCGGCGCTGCTGGCGCAGGTCGCACATTTCATCGGTGAATTCGCACTTATGAAACAAAATCTCATTTATGCGTCGAGTTTTCGGGTCCAGAGCAACTTGATGAAACAAATGAATCAGCAACTTGCGCATGCAGCCGAGCGGATCGAGTTCATCTTCGCTTTCACTGGCCCTGGCCATTTCATCCAGTGGCTCATGCAAGGTATCGAGCATGGCCTGCACCAGATCGGCCTTGTTGCTGAAATGCCAATAGATAGCACCGCGAGTCACCCCGGCCAAGGTAGCGATGTCCGCCAGTGTCGTGCGCGCCACGCCCCTTTCATAAAAGGCTTTCTCTGCCGCTTCGAGTATTTGGCTGCGGGTTTCTTGAGCTTCCTCTTTGGTACGACGGACCATGGCAGTAAAACCTCAATCAGGATGCTTCAGCGATGTCTGAACATCAGCTGAATAAAAGTGGAGCGAACGCTCTTGGGCGCCGTCCCCGTCTTACAATTCAATCCTTTGAACGGCTTTTGTAGTGAAGTGGATACGCAGCCTAGGTGTTTACAAACAACCATGAACGTAAGTATATTCCTTAGCAAGCTACTTATCCACTCAGCACCCCATTTTTACCTTTCCACCTTTCTCGTGCGCATTTTGCGCGCCTGACCCGAGGATTTTCATGCAATTCAAGCCAGCTGTTACCGCTCTGGTCACCGCCGTCGCCTTGGCATCGCTGCTCAGCGGATGCAAAAAGGAAGAAGCCGCACCAGCCGCACCGCCTCCTCAGGTCGGCGTTGTCACTCTGAAAACCCAAGCCTTCACCCTGACATCCGACCTGCCAGGCCGTACCAGCGCCTACCGCATCGCCGAAGTTCGCCCTCAGGTGAACGGCATCATTCTCAAGCGCATGTTCAAGGAAGGCGGCGACGTCAAGCTTGGCCAGCAGCTGTATCAGATCGATTCATCGGTGTATGACGCCACGTTGAAAAGTGCAGAAGCCAACCTGCAACAGACCAAGTCGATCTCCGACCGCTACAAGCAACTGGTCGCCGAACAAGCGGTGAGCCGTCAGGAATACGACACAGCCGTGGCCAACCGGATGCAATCGGAAGCCGCCCTGCAAACCGCCCAGATCAACGTGCGCTACACCAAGGTTTACGCACCGCTGACCGGTCGTATCGGTCGTTCGAACGTGACCGAAGGCGCGCTGGTCACCAGCGGCCAAGCCGATCCGATGGCGGTGATCCAGCAAATAGACCCGATCTATGTCGACGTGACCCAGTCCTCTGTGGAATTGCTGCAACTGCGCCGCGAACTGGAAAGCGGTCGTCTGCAAAAGGCCGGCGACAACTCGGCGGCGGTCAAGCTGACCCTCGAAGACGGCAGCCAGTACAAGCTGGACGGCAAGCTTGAGTTCTCCGAAATCTCGGTCGACCAAACCACCGGTTCCGTCACCCTGCGTGCCGTGTTCCCGAACCCTGAGCACACCCTTCTGCCGGGCATGTTCGTACACGCCCAGTTGCAGGCCGGTGTGAACGCCGCAGCGATTCTGGCGCCGCAACAAGGCGTAACGCGCGACCTTAAAGGCACGCCGACTGCATTGGTCGTCGGCCCTGACAACAAGGTCGAACTGCGTCAGCTCAAGGCCAACCGCACCGTCGGAAGCCAATGGTTGATCGAGGACGGCCTRAAGGCAGGCGATCGCCTGATTACCGAAGGGCTGCAATTCGTCAAGCCTGGCGTCGAAGTCAAAGCCACTGAAGCGACTAACGTTGGCGTAAAGAACCCTTCCCCCGCACAGGCAGCTGACAAAGCTTCCAGCGGCAAAGGGGAGTAACCCATGTCGAAATTTTTTATCGACCSTCCGATTTTCGCCTGGGTGATAGCCCTGGTGATCATGTTGGTCGGTGCTCTATCGATCCTCAAGCTGCCGATCAACCAATACCCGAGCATTGCACCTCCTGCGATTGCCATCTCCGTGGCCTACCCGGGTGCTTCGGCACAAACGGTACAAGACACCGTGGTGCAGGTGATCGAGCAACAGCTCAACGGTATCGACCACTTGCGTTATGTGTCCTCGGAAAGTAACTCCGATGGCACCATGACCATCACCGCGACCTTCGAGCAAGGCACCAACTCCGATACCGCACAGGTCCAAGTCCAGAACAAACTGAACCTGGCCACTCCGTTGCTGCCGCAAGAGGTGCAGCAGCAAGGCATCCGCGTCACTAAGGCAGTGAAGAACTTCCTGTTGGTGATCGGCGTGGTTTCGCGTGACGGYAGCATGACCAAGGACGACCTGTCGAACTACATCGTGTCGAACATGCAGGACCCGATCTCGCGGACGGCCGGTGTGGGTGACTTCCAGGTGTTCGGCTCCCAGTACGCCATGCGTATCTGGCTCGATCCGGCCAAGTTGAACAACTACAACTTGACCCCGATCGATGTCAAAACCGCCATCGCCGCACAGAACGTCCAGGTGTCGTCCGGCCAGCTTGGCGGCTTGCCTGCCCTGCCCGACACACAGCTGAACGCAACGATCATCGGCAAGACCCGCCTGCAGACCGCTGAGCAATTCAACAAAATCCTGCTCAAGGTCAACAAGGACGGCTCTCAGGTTCGCTTGAAAGATGTCGCTGACGTCGGTCTGGGTGGTGAAAACTACAGCATCAATGCCCAGTTCAACGGCGCCCCGGCTTCCGGTCTGGCCGTAAAGCTGGCCACTGGCGCTAACGCTCTGGATACCGCCACAGCACTGCGCAAGACTATCGACAGCCTCAAGCCGTTCTTCCCGGAAGGGATGGAAGTGGTGTTCCCGTACGACACCACTCCAGTGGTGACCGAGTCGATCAAAGGCGTGGTTCACACCTTGGTCGAAGCTGTCGCACTGGTGTTCCTGGTGATGTTCCTGTTCCTGCAAAACTTCCGCGCCACCATCATCACCACGATGACCGTGCCGGTGGTGTTGCTGGGTACGTTCGGCATCCTCGCGGCAGCCGGTTTCAGCATCAACACCCTGACCATGTTCGGTATGGTCCTGGCCATTGGCTTGCTGGTGGACGACGCCATCGTTGTGGTGGAAAACGTCGAACGGGTGATGAGTGAAGAAGGCCTGTCGCCCAAGGAAGCCACCAAGAAATCCATGGGCCAGATCCAGGGCGCATTGGTGGGTATCGCTCTGGTGCTGTCGGCGGTTCTGCTGCCAATGGCGTTCTTCAGCGGCTCCACTGGTGTGATTTACAAGCAGTTCTCGATCACCATCGTCTCGGCCATGGCCTTGTCGGTACTGGTTGCACTAATCTTCACTCCGGCGCTCTGCGCCACTATGCTCAAGCCCATTCCCAAGGGTGAGCACGGCGTACCCAAGCGCGGCTTCTTCGGCTGGTTCAACCGCAACTTCGACCGGGGCGTCAAACGCTACGAGCGCGGCGTGGGCAGCATGCTCGCGCACAAGGCGCCGTACCTGTTGGCCTACCTCATCATCATAGTCGGCATGATCTGGCTGTTCACCCGCATCCCTACGGCGTTCCTGCCGGAAGAAGACCAGGGTGTACTGTTCGCCCAGGTGCAGACACCGGCCGGCTCAACCGCCCAGCGCACCCAAGTGGTCGTGGACGAGATGCGTGAATTCCTGTTGCGTCCGAGCAAGGATGGCGGTGAAGGCGATGCAGTGAACTCTGTGTTTACCGTGACCGGCTTCAACTTCGCCGGTCGTGGCCAGAGTTCGGGTATGGCGTTCATCATGCTCCGCCCATGGGACGAACGTAACGCCGACAACAACGTGTTCAAGGTGGCGGCCCGTGCCCAGCAGCACTTCTTCACCTTCCGTGATGCCATGGTGTTTGCCTTCGCGCCACCGGCGGTACTGGAACTGGGTAACGCCACCGGTTTCGACGTGTTCCTTCAGGACCGCGCCGGTATCGGTCACGAAAAACTGATGCAAGCACGCAACCAGTTCCTCGGTATGGCCGCGCAAAGCAAGATTCTGACTCAGGTGCGTCCGAACGGCCTGAACGATGAACCGCAATACCAACTGGAAATCGATGACGAGAAGGCCAGTGCCCTGGGCATTACCATCGCCGACATCAACAACACCCTGTCGATCGCGCTGGGCAGTAGCTACGTCAACGACTTCATCGACCGTGGTCGAGTGAAGAAGGTTTACGTACAAGGCCAGCCTGGCTCGCGCATGAGTCCTGAAGACCTGAAGAAATGGTATGTGCGCAACAGCGTCGGCACCATGGTTCCGTTCACAGCGTTTGCCAAGGGTGAATGGATTTACGGATCGCCGAAGCTGGCCCGTTACAACGGCGTAGAAGCGATGGAAATCCTCGGCTCCCCGGCGCCGGGCTATTCCACTGGTGAAGCCATGGCCGAAGTCGAAGCCCTTGCAGCCAAACTGCCAGCGRGTGTCGGTATTTCCTGGACCGGCCTGTCGTACGAGGAACGGTTGTCCGGTTCGCAAGCGCCAGCGCTGTACGCGTTGTCGCTGCTGATGGTGTTCCTGTGTCTGGCGGCGCTATATGAAAGCTGGTCTATCCCGATTGCGGTGATGCTGGTGGTGCCTTTGGGGATCATCGGTGCATTGATGGCGACCAGCCTGCGCGGTTTGTCCAACGATGTGTATTTCCAGGTGGGCCTGTTGACGACCATCGGCCTGGCGGCGAAAAACGCCATTCTGATTGTCGAATTTGCAAAGGAACTGCATGAGCAAGGGCGCAGCCTGCGCGATGCAGCGATTGAAGCCAGCCGGATGCGTTTGCGACCGATCATCATGACCTCGCTCGCTTTCGTCCTGGGTGTGGTGCCACTGGCCATTTCCACCGGTGCAGGTTCGGGTAGCCAGCATGCCATCGGCACCGGAGTGATTGGCGGTATGATCACCGCCACCGTTCTGGCGGTCTTCTGGGTCCCACTGTTCTTCGTCACCGTGTCGTCCATCGGTCAGCGTAAAAAGATAGTCGACCAGGATGACGCCACTGAAACTCCTAAAGAGGCTGGCCAATGAGCAAGTCGCTACTTTCCCTAGCTGTCGCCGCGTTTGTGCTGAGTGGTTGCTCGCTGATACCCGATTATCAGCAGCCTGCGGCACCGGTGGCAGGCCAATACCCGCAGGGCCCGGCATATTCGCCGGCCCAGGCGCCGAGCCAGGCTGCGGCGGAGCAAGGCTGGAAGCAGTTTTTCCATGACCCGGCACTGCAACAGCTGATTCAGGTCGCACTGGAAAACAACCGTGACCTGCGTGTCGCGGCGCTGAACATCGACGCCTTTGCGGCTCAATATCGCATCCAGCGTGCCGACCTGTTCCCGGCCGTATCGGCCAATGGCAGCGGTAACCGCCAGCGCGTTCCGGCAAACTCTTCGCAGACCGGCGAGTCAGGTATCGTCAGTGCCTACTCGGCCACGGTCGGTATCAGCGCCTATGAACTCGACCTGTTTGGTCGGGTTCGCAGCCTCAGCGAAGAAGCGCTGCAACAGTACTTCGCTACGGAAGAAGGTCGACGCAGCACGCAGATCAGCCTGGTGGCCAACGTCGCCAACGCCTACCTGGCCTGGCAAGCCGACAAGGAACTGCTGAAAGTCACCCAGGACACCCTCGGTGCGTTCGAGGAGAGTTACAAGCTCACCGCGCGCAGTGCCGAAGTCGGTGTGGCATCGGCGCTGGACGTCGCCCAGTCGCGGACCTCGGTGGAAAACGCCCGGGCGCAGCTGGCGAAGTACACACGTCAGGTCGCTCAGGATGAAAACAGTCTGGTGCTGCTGCTCGGCACTGGCATCCCGGCCAACCTGCAAGCCGCCAAGCCGCTGTCTGACGATTTGCTCAGCGACGTACCAGCCGGCCTGCCATCGGACTTGCTGCAACGTCGTCCGGACATTCTCCAGGCGGAATACAACCTCAAGGCCGCCAACGCCAACATCGGCGCGGCACGGGCTGCGTTCTTCCCGAGCATCAGCCTGACAGCCAACGCCGGCACCCTGAGCCCGGACTTGTCCGGTCTGTTCAAGGGCGGTTCGGGCACTTGGTTGTTCCAGCCGCAGATCAACTTGCCGATCTTCAACGCTGGCAGCCTGCGCGCCAGCCTGGATTACTCGAAAATCCAGAAAGACATCGGCGTGGCGAACTACGAGAAGTCCATTCAAACGGCCTTCCAGGAGGTCGCCGATGGGCTGGCTGCCCGCCGAACCTACACCGACCAGTTGCAGGCGCAGCGTGACTTCGTCACCGCCAACCAGGAGTACTACCGTCTGGCCCAGCGTCGTTACCTCATTGGTGTCGACAGCAACCTGACCTTCCTCGATGCCCAGCGTCAGCTGTTCAACGCTCAACAAGTGTTGATCACCGACCGTCTGGCGCAACTGGTCAGTGCGGTCAACCTGTACAAAGCCTTGGGTGGCGGCTGGAATCAGCAGACCGCCAAGGTCGAACCACTAAATGAAGAAGCGCCGAAGATGAAGTTGTTCTGATAGCGCAGTGAAAACAATGAAGCCCACCTTTTGGTGGGCTTTTTGTTGGCTGCTGAAAAAGTGTGGTGACTAGGCGTTCCGACGAAGAGGCCGCAACAGACAACACAAAACCTTGACCAAAACTTACGTTCGATAATCGCCCAATTCCCGCTTTCGCCAATTGAACTATCTAGTACATTCCCCGCACCATCCTCCGCACAAGACCAACAACATCAGGTTCACCCCTATGCCTCCGCGCCCTGCCCTGTCCGGCTGACTTCGCTGCGTTTAATTAATCCGTTCTTTTGCCTGCAACCCGACGTTGCGGCAGCGCCCTGTTTCATCCCCAAAAATTAGAGAGACCCAAGCCCATGACGCCTTCCTCCGCGCAGTATTTTTTTCCCGGCCTGATTGCCATTGCTGTGGCCTCTGCGGCCCTCCCCGCCCAAGCCGAGGAATCAGGTTTCGTCGAAGGTGCCAAGGCCACGCTCAACCTGCGTAACTTCTACATCAACCGCAATTTCACCAACCCGACCAACCCTCAAAGCAAGGCCGAGGAGTGGACCCAGAGCTTCATCCTCGACACCAAGTCCGGGTTCACTCAAGGTCCGGTGGGTTTTGGCGTCGATGCGCTGGGCCTATTGTCGATCAAACTCGATGGCGGYAAAGGCACGCGCGGCACCGGGCTGCTGCCGGTTGGCAGCGACGGCGACCCAGTCGATGAC
>NZ_JBFULH010000126.1:0-10902 GCF_056400445.1 Pseudomonas sp. P5_B2
GACCGGGTGAAACCCAACTGGAAACCGACCGCCGTTTGCTGCGGGTTCGCCTGCGACAGATCAAGGGGCGGCTGGAGAAAGTGCGCAGCCAGCGCGAACAGTCGCGACGTGGCCGTATGCGTGCGGATATCCCTACCGTGTCGCTGGTGGGGTATACCAACGCCGGTAAATCCACGCTCTTCAATAACGTGACGAAATCCGACGTCTACGCGGCTGATCAATTGTTTGCCACGCTGGACCCGACCCTGCGCCGTCTGGATTTAGACGATCTGGGGCCGATTGTCCTGGCGGACACCGTAGGTTTCATTCGTCACTTGCCCCACAAGCTGGTCGAGGCATTTCGGTCTACGCTCGAAGAGTCGAGCAACTCCGACCTGTTGTTGCACGTGATCGATGCGGCTGAACCAGATCGCATGTTGCAGATCGAGCAGGTGATGGTGGTGCTGGGCGAGATTGGTGCCCAGGACTTGCCGATCCTCGAGGTCTATAACAAACTCGATTTGCTTGAAGGCGTTGAGCCACAAATCCAGCGCGACGAAAACGGCAAACCCCAGCGGGTATGGCTGTCGGCGCGTGATGGCACGGGTCTGGAATTGCTTGAGCAAGCCATTGCCGAGTTACTCGGCACTGATTTGTTTATCGGCACCTTGCGCTTGCCGCAACGTTTTGCTCGACTGCGTGCGCAGTTTTTCGAAATCGGTGCGGTACAGAAAGAAGAACACGACGAAGAAGGCATCAGCTTGCTGGCCGTTCGCTTGCCACGGATCGAATTGAATCGATTGGTGAGCCGCGAAGGTTTGCAACCGAATGACTTCATCGAGCAACACACTTTGCAATAAAAGCCTGAGAAAGCGGTTGTGCCGTGGTGACAGGCATTCTGTAGCATTGGTCGGCGCGCCGTGGGTGCGTCTTTGCTTTATCAGATGGAGAGCGCTATGGCTTGGAATGAGCCGGGTGGCAACTCGAATAATCAGGATCCTTGGGGTGGCAAGCGCCGCAATAACGGCGACCGCAAGGGACCACCGGATCTCGACGAGGCCTTCCGAAAGCTGCAGGAAAGCCTGAACGGGTTGTTCGGTGGTGGTAAGAAACGTGGTGATGATGGAGGTGGTTCGGGCAAGAGTGGCGGCTTCGGCGGCATTCTTGGCATCGGCCTTGTCGTGCTGGCGGCCGTTTGGCTGTACAGCGCGGTCTACGTCGTCGATGAGCAGGAGCAAGCCGTGGTGCTGCGCTTCGGCAAGTACTACGAAACCGTCGGCCCGGGCCTGAACATCTATTTCCCGCCAATCGACAAGAAGTACATGGAGAACGTGACGCGTGAGCGTTCGTACACCAAGCAGGGGCAGATGCTGACCGAAGACGAGAATATCGTCGAGGTGCCGCTGACCGTGCAGTACAAGATCAGCAACCTGCAGGATTTCGTGCTGAATGTTGACCAGCCGGAAATCAGCCTGCAGCAAGCGACAGACAGTGCCTTGCGTCACGTGGTGGGTTCTACCGCCATGGACCAGGTACTGACTGAAGGTCGTGAGTTGATGGCCAGCGAGATCAAGGAGCGTCTGCAACGCTTCATGGATACCTATCGCACCGGTATCGCTGTTACCCAGGTCAACGTTCAGAACGCAGCGGCACCGCGTGAAGTTCAGGAAGCTTTCGATGACGTGATCCGTGCCCGTGAAGACGAGCAGCGTTCGCGCAACCAGGCTGAAACCTATGCCAACGGCGTCGTGCCGGAAGCCCGTGGTCAGGCCCAGCGTATCCTCGAAGATGCCAATGGTTACCGTGACGAGACTGTCTCGAGAGCCAAGGGTGAGGGCGATCGCTTCACCAAGCTGGTCGCCGAGTATCGCAAGGCTCCTGAAGTCACTCGCGAGCGTCTGTACCTGGACACCATGCAGGAAGTCTTCACCAACACCAGCAAGGTGCTCGTGACCGGCAACAAGAATGGCCAGAGCAATCTGCTGTATTTGCCGCTCGACAAGATGGTTGAAAGTGGTCGCAACACCAGCAGCGCTCCGGTGACGGGCGCGGCAGCCAGCAGCAATGAAGCGAATGCGCGTGCAGCAGCTGATCTGCAACAACAGCAAGCACGTACCAGGGAGAGTCGCTGATGAGCAATAAATCGCTGATCGCCCTTATTGTCGTCGTCGTCGTGGCGATCGCTGCCTGGAACTGTTTCTACATCGTGGCTCAAACCGAGCGTGCGGTGTTGCTGCAGTTCGGTCGCGTAGTCCAGACTGATGTTCAGCCG
The DNA here is from genome assembly GCF_056400445.1 of Pseudomonas sp. P5_B2. Lineage (NCBI taxonomy): Bacteria > Pseudomonadati > Pseudomonadota > Gammaproteobacteria > Pseudomonadales > Pseudomonadaceae > Pseudomonas > Pseudomonas sp. P5_B2. The sequence goes on from NZ_JBFULH010000126.1 coordinate 2,252, forward strand.
GGCCTGCATGTGAAAGTGCCTTACGTTAACCAGGTGCGTAAGTTTGACGCACGCCTGATGACGCTGGATGCACCGACACAACGTTTCCTGACGCTGGAAAAGAAAGCGGTCATGGTAGATGCCTTCGCCAAGTGGCGCGTGAAAGATGCCGAGCGCTTCTACACCGCAACGTCCGGCCTCAAGCAGATCGCCGACGAGCGTCTGTCCCGTCGTCTGGAATCGGGCCTGCGTGACCAGTTCGGCAAGCGCACGCTGCATGAAGTGGTTTCCGGCGAGCGTGACGCGTTGATGGCTGACATCACTGCTTCGCTGAACAAGATGGCGGAAAAAGAACTGGGTATCGAAGTCGTCGATGTTCGGGTCAAGGCCATCGATCTGCCGAAAGAAGTGAACCGCAGCGTGTTCGAACGGATGAGCACCGAGCGTGAGCGTGAAGCTCGCGAGCACCGCGCCAAGGGTAACGAGCTGGCAGAAGGCATTCGTGCCGACGCCGATCGCCAACGCCGCGTGTTGCTGGCTGAAGCCTATCGTGAATCTGAAGAGGTTCGCGGTGATGGTGATGCCCAGGCATCTTCTATCTACTCCAAGGCCTACGGCCAGGACCAGGAGTTCTACGCGTTCTACCGTAGCCTGCGCGCCTACCGTGAAAGCTTTGCGAACAAATCCGACGTCATGGTCCTGGACCCAAGCAGCGACTTCTTCCGTTACCTGGAAAAAGCCAAGCCTTGATACCGCGTTGACCTGAATCATCCCCCGCCTGGCGGCTAAAGCTTCGGGCGGGGTGATCCTTTGGGAAAACGTGTGTATGATGCGGCAGCCGGGAAATTCCCGGCTTTTTTGCGTCTGCACGTTTGATTGCTGTTTTCAGGCAGAAGACCGAGTTGAATGACTCGACAGGATTTTCGAGGAAAGTGGTTGGCGAAGCCGGTTTGAGGCTTTTCGCCGTGTCGTTCATGCGCGTGGTTTGCTCATGAGCCGATCATTTTCTGCTTCACTCAAGGCTCGCCCGAGGGCTTGCCGCCCGGATCATAGGGGAATGGCGTAATGGCAACGGTAGACCGCTGGCTGCTGCCAGATGGCATCGAAGAAGTACTGCCACCAGAAGCGGCGCGCATTGAAGTCGCGCGTCGTCAGGTGTTGGATCTGTTCCAGAGCTGGGGTTACGAGTTTGTCGTGACTCCCCATATCGAGTACCTGGAATCCCTGCTGACCGGCGCGGGCTCGGACCTCGATTTGCGTACCTTCAAGGTCATCGACCCGCAATCGGGCCGGCAGATGGGTTTCCGTGCCGACATCACGCCGCAAGTGGCGCGCATCGATGCGCACACCTTGCGCCGCGAAGGCCCGAGCCGTCTGTGCTATGCCGGTAGCGTGCTGCACGCTCAGCCTCGTGCGTTGTCGTCCTCGCGCAGCCCGATCCAGTTGGGTGCCGAGTTGTACGGCGATGGCAGTCCGAGCAGCGATGTGGAAGTCATCAGTCTGATGTTGGCTATGCTGCAACTGGCCGATGTGCCGGATGTGCACATGGACCTCGGCCATGTCGGCATCTACCGTGGCCTGGCCCGCGCCGCCGGTTTGTCCGGTGAAGTCGAGCAACAATTGTTCGATGCGTTGCAACGCAAGGCCATCGACGAGGTCATTACCTTGACCGAAGGCCTGCCTGCCGATCTGTCGGGCATGCTGCGCGCATTGGTTGATTTGTGTGGCGGCCGTGAGGTGTTGAGCGCTGCACGCGAGCGGCTGGCAAGTGCGCCGGAACCCGTTCTGGCTGCTCTGGACGACCTGTTGGCGATTGCCGAACGTCTGTCCGCGCGTTTCCCGGAACTGCCGCTGTACTTCGACCTGGGCGAGTTGCGCGGTTACCACTACCACACCGGTGTGGTGTTCGCGGTGTTCGTACCGGGTGTTGGTCAGTCCATTGCCCAGGGCGGTCGTTACGACGACATCGGCGCCGACTTCGGTCGCGCTCGTCCAGCCACCGGCTTCTCTACCGATTTGAAAACCCTGGTGACCCTGGGGCGTGCTGAAATCGAGCTACCGTCTGGCGGTATCTGGATGCCTGACAGTACGGATGCGGCACTCTGGCAGCAGGTTTGCCAGTTGCGCAGTGAGGGTCAGCGTGTCGTTCAGGCATTGCCTGGGCAGCTTTTGGCCGCCGCCCGTGAAGCGGACTGCGACCGGCAATTGATTCAGCAGAACGGGCTTTGGCAAGTATTGCCGCTGGCTTCTTGAGTTTTCCTGCCGGCCGCCGCCGGCACCAAGTTTGCGCGAATGAGGACAAGTGTTATGGGTAAGAATGTCGTAGTCCTGGGCACCCAATGGGGTGATGAGGGCAAAGGCAAGATCGTTGATCTGCTGACCGAACATGCTGCCGCCGTAGTGCGCTACCAGGGTGGCCACAACGCTGGTCACACTCTGGTGATCGACGGCGAGAAAACCGTCTTGCACCTGATCCCGTCGGGCGTGTTGCGCGAAGGCGTGCAGTGCCTGATCGGCAACGGCGTGGTGGTCGCACCTGACGCCCTGCTGCGCGAGATCACCAAGCTGGAAGAGAAAGGCGTACCGGTGCGCGAGCGCCTGCGTATCAGCCCATCCTGCCCGCTGATCCTGTCCTTCCACGTGGCGCTGGACCAGGCCCGTGAAAAGGCCCGTGGCGAGCTGAAGATCGGTACTACCGGTCGCGGCATCGGCCCGGCGTACGAAGACAAGGTTGCACGTCGTGGCCTGCGTGTTGGCGACCTGCTCAACATGCCGCGCTTTGAAGAAAAACTGCGTGAACTGGTGGATTACCACAACTTCATGCTGGTCGGTTACTACAAAGAGCCTGCCATCGAGTTCGAAAAAACCCTGGCCGAGTGCAAGGAATACGCTGAGCTGCTCAAGCCGCTGATGCTGGACGTGACGGCCGAGCTGCACGACCTGCGCCGCGCCGGCAAAGACATCATGTTCGAAGGCGCCCAAGGTTCGTTGCTCGACATCGACCACGGTACCTATCCGTACGTGACCAGCTCCAACACCACCGCCGGTGGCGTGGCGACCGGTTCGGGCGTTGGCCCGATGTTCCTGGACTACATCCTGGGCATCACCAAGGCTTACACCACTCGAGTAGGTTCGGGCCCATTCCCGACTGAGCTGTTTGACGAAGTGGGTGCGCACCTGGCCAAACAAGGCCACGAGTTCGGCGCTACCACCGGCCGTGCCCGTCGTTGCGGCTGGTTCGACGCTGTTATCCTGCGTCGCGCTATCGATGTGAACAGCATCTCGGGCATCTGCCTGACCAAGCTGGACGTACTCGACGGCCTGGAAACCATCAACATCTGCATCGGCTACAAAGATGCGCAAGGCAACGCCGTTGCCCCGACTGACGCTGACAGCTACGTAGGCCTTCAGCCTGTGTACGAAGAAGTGCCGGGCTGGACCGAATCGACCGTGGGTGCCAAAACCCTGGAAGAGCTGCCAGCCAACGCTCGTGCCTACATCAAACGCGTTGAAGAGTTGATCGGCGCGCCGATCGACATTATTTCGACGGGCCCAGACCGCAACGAAACCATCGTTCTGCGTCACCCGTTCGCTTAATAAGTTCTTGATGTACAACACAAAGGCCCCTTAATTGGGGTCTTTGTCGTTTTATGCCTGCTGGACGGCATGACCTTTGCTGTGATGTTGATTAAAAGCATCGCTTCCAGTGTGCCATCAATTTAATGGCGCCAAAGCAGAGGGATTTTAAGTGTCAGCCGTTCTCTCATTGTTACAAAGTCGTTTGTTGCGGCCTGTGTTCGTTACCTTGGGTATCGCCCTTTTAGTGCAGGTGCTGGTGGCTGTTGCTCTGACCCGGAGCACAGTGACTGCGCTGGAAGCTGATTTGGCTGTGCGCCTGGGCGTCGACAGTCAAAAACTCTCTGGCGAGCTTGAGCAGGCGGGACGTGAGGTCACGTCGAGTCTCGACAACCTTTCAACCAGCACGCGTCAGCGACTCACCGCCGGATTGTCTTCGCGTTTGAAGGATGAGCAGGCTCAGTTGCGCGCGACGCTGGAAAAAGACCTGAAGGACTCCGCCAATGATATGGCGCAGCTTCTTGCCTCGGTCGCCCCCCGCGCCATGTGGGACAGCGACGTTCCAACCCTGTCTGAATTTGCCCGGCGGGCACAGCGTAATCCCAATGTGTTGTTCGTGGTCTACGACGATGCAACAGGGCAGCACCTGACGCGCTACCTGAATCGCGAAAATCCGATCAACAAGGCCTTGCTGGAAAAAGGTCAGGGCGAGCGCGCGCTGGACAAAGTGCTGGATGCGGCGAAGAACGATCCATCGGTTTATTACCTTGAGGCCTCGATCAACCCGAACGGCGTGGAAATCGGCAAGGTGTTGATGGGGGTCTCGACCGCCTCGGTGGAAACTGACCTGGCAGCCCTGGACAAGCGCTTCTCGGCGCTGATTGCCAGCAGTGATCAACTGGTCGGCGACAGCCTCAAGGGGGCGGCGGCAGACAGTGCGGCGGCCATGGGTGCGCGTTTGCAGTCGGCACAGTCCACGGCCTCTGAAATGAAAGCCAATACCGCCAGCACTGTGCAGGAAGCGGCGGCGACCTTGCGCTGGCGCATCGGCATGGGCCTGGCGCTGGTCGGTTGCGGTGTGCTGCTGTTGCTGGCCGTGGTGCTGGGGCGTCGGGTGGTCACCCGCTTGAAGCTACTGATCAGCGCCATGAATGATCTGGCGGCGGGCGAGGGCGACCTGACCAAGCGTGTGCAGATCAACAGCAAGGACGAAATCGGCGATATGGCCTCGGCGGTCAATCGCTTTGTGGATAAGTTGCAACCGATCGTGCGCGAGGCGGGCGATGTGGCTCAGCGTACCGGCGTGGAAATCGGCGCTATGACCCTGCGTAATGCTGGGGCTGACAAGGCGGCGGGAATGCAGCGCGATGAAGTGGCCGAAAGCCTGCGCGCGTTGTCGCGGATGGCTGATGAAGCCCAGTCAGAAAGCCACGCCATGCAAGCGGCGTTGCAGCAGGTGGTGGACATTCGTTCGGCCACTGATGAAAACACCCGGACCTCGGCTAAAGTCGGCAGCCTGATCGAAGCGTTGGCCGGGCAGGTCGATACCGGGGCGAAAGTCATCGAGCGGCTGGCGCAGCAGAGCGAGCAGATTGAAGTGGTGTTGACGGTGATCCATGGGATCGCCGAGCAAACCAACCTGCTAGCACTGAACGCGGCCATCGAAGCGGCGCGTGCGGGCGAGACCGGTCGTGGATTTGCCGTGGTGGCTGACGAAGTGCGGGCGCTGGCGAGCAAGACGCAGAGCTCGACCGGCGACATTCAGGCGCACATCGTTGCCTTGCAACAAGGTGCGCGTGAGGCGGTGGCTGTGATTGGTCAGGCGGGGCGACAGGCCAATGAAGGTCTGCTGGTGTTGCGCGACAGTGCACGGTTGCAGCAGTCGGTGCAGGCGTCGGTCGAGCAGGTGCATGCGGCGATTGGTTTGGCGACTAAGGCCGCCGCGCATCAAGCGCAAGGCGCGCAGGCGGTGCGAGGGCGGGTTGAAACCATTCATGCACAGGCTGAGAAGGCGGCTCAGGCGGTGGTTGAAACCACGGCCAGCGGCAAGGTGCTGGATGGCCTGGCAGCGCAGTTGAAGGCTAGCCTGGGGCAGTTCAGGGCGTAATCGATTGTCCGGACTGGCCCCTTCGCGAGCAAGCCCGCTCCCACAGTGATTGTTGGTGGACACAAAGTGTGTGAACACCTCAAATCAATTGTGGGAGCGGGCTTGCTCGCGAAAGCGGTCTCAACGCCTCAAATACATCCGGGTTGTTAGCAGGTAAACCGGCACCCCCGACACCAAAATCAACAACGCCGCATAAGGCGCCGCCGCCGCAAACTCCACATTCGCGGTATGCGCCCAGACCTCTGTCGCCAAGGTATTGAGCCCGGTCGGACTCAACAGCAGCGTCGCCGTCAGTTCCTTCATCGCATCCAGAAACACCAGCGCGAACGCAGCGCCCAGCGCCGGGAAAATAATCGGCAACGTTACCCGGCAAAACGCGGAGAACGACGTAGCGCCCAGCGTGCGCGCCGCCTCTTCCAATTGCGGTGCAGCCTTGTTCAGGGCGGTGCGAATCGGCGCCTGTGCCAGCGGCAGAAACAGCAGCGCATAAGCGATCAGCAGCAATGCCGAGGTCTGATACAGCGCCGGCACGTAGTGCAGGGCGAAATACACCAGCGTCAGCGCAATCACCAGGCCCGGCAGCGCATGCAGCAGATACGGCAAGCGCTCGGCCCAGATTGCCAATCGGCCTTTGTGGCGCACCACCAGCAATCCCACCGGCACGGCCAGCACCAGGCAGAGCGCTGCACCGCCTAGCGAGAGAGCAAGTGACGACAACAGTGCCTCACTGATCGCCGCTACGGGGAACGCGGCAGAAGAACCGACCGCCAGCCAATACACCAGCATCCCCAGCGGAATGCCGCTGCCAATGATCGCCAGCGTCAGGCAGTAAAGCTGTCCGACACCTGCCCAAGGGCCCAATTGAACCTGTTCCGCCTGTCGCGCCGCGCCTTGGCCGGTACGAACATGCCGGCCCTTGCCGCGAACCCGCAGTTCCAGCCACAGCAGCATCAGGCACAGCGCCAGCAACACCGCCGACAGCATGGCCGCGTTGGCATTGCTGAATTCCAGTTCGAACTGCTGATAAATCGCCGTGGTAAAGGTTTGCAAGCCGATAATCGACAGCGCGCCGAACTCCACCAACATGTGCAGCGCGATCAACAGTGAACCCGCCAGCAATGATGGCCAGAGCAGCGGCAGCGTGATTCTGAAAAACACGCCCCAGCGATTCTGTCCAAGTGTCCGGGCAGATTCTTCAAGAGAGGGGTCAAGATTGCGCAACGTCGCCGCGACTGGCAGGAAGATCAGCGGGTACTTTGACAGCGTCATCACCAGAATCGCCCCCCCCAGCCCTTCGAAATGAGCGCTGAGCGAAACCCAGGTGAAACTGCTGACAAACGCCGGCACTGCAAATGGCAGGCACAGAATCACGCCCCACAAACGACGTCCCGGCAGATTGCTGCGTTCCAGCAGCCAGGCCAGCGACAGGCCGATCACGCCGCAGGCCAGTGTCACGCCAGCCATCAACGCCAACGTATTACGCAGCAGTCCAAGCACATAAGGTCGCCACAGCAAATGCAATGCCTCGGCCCAACCGGCTTGCCAGGCTTTGAGTCCGACATATATCAGCGGCAACAGGCTGAGTACGACCAGCAGCAGAACCGGGAGCAGCAGCCAGATCGACGGCCGCTTGCGCCGTGGCACGTACCCCCCGCGCGAGGCGAGGGTGGATAACGATGCGCTCATTAGTTCAAGCCAACGTCACGTTCCAGGTCCAAGGCTTGTTCGGCATTGCCCAGATCGGCTGGCGTGACGTTGGGGGCTTGCAGTTCGCTGAACGGTTTGAGGCCGCGATCCGACTCCATGCCTTTGTGTAGCGGGTATTCAGCAGTGGTCTGGGTGATTACGCGCTGACCCTCTTCGCTGGCCATATAGGCGAGGAATTGCTGGGCTTCTTGTGGGTGTTTGCTGGATTTCAGCACGGCCGCGCTGGACACGGTGATCAATCCGCCGACGTCACCGCCGGTGAAGTAGTGCAGTTTCGAATCGAGCTGGCCTTTCTCGCGCTGCAAGGCGAACCAGTAATAGTTATTCACCAGTACGGTGGCGACTTCGCCATTCTCCACGGCTTTCAGGGCGACCATGTTGTTGCTGTAGGTTTTGCCGAACGCGCGCAGACCAGTCAGCCATTCTTCCGCTGCATCCATGCCGTGCACTTTGATGATCGCGACGGCCTGTTCCTGAAAGGCCCCGCTGGTAGGCACGAAGCCGACCTTGCCTTGCCATTTTGGATCGGAGAATTCCATCACCGATGTGGGCAGGTCCTTCTCGTCGATCAGCTTGGGGTTAAATGCAACGACCCGGACTCGAGCGGTAATGCCGATCCAGGTGCCGTTGCCTGCTACATATTCCTTGGGTAAGACAGCCAGTGTCGCGTCGTCGGTCTTGGCCAGCAGCCCTTGCTCACCCAGCTTGTTCAGCGGTGGAGACTCTTCGGTGTAAATCACGTCGGCGGGGGAGCGGTCGCCTTCTTCCACGATCTGGCTGGCGAGCTGGTTGCTGCTGCCCTTGCGCACGTTGACGTGGATGCCGGTCTTCGCTTCGAAAGCCTTGGCGATGGCGTCGCCGACTTCCTTGTGTTGACCGTTATAGAGTGTCAGGGAAACCGGATCGGCGGCTTGGGTGAGGGGGGTGGCGAGTGCCAGGCCGAGGAGGGTAAAGGTCAGGCCGCGGCGCAGGGTATTTCGAAACATCATTCGCAGGGTTCCTCACAGTCGCATTGCAAAAACTTGCAACAATGATAAACGATATTGTTTCTCATGTGCGCCTTGCGGGAGTGGGAAGTGGCTGCTGGAGCGGCTGGCACAGCACCTGTAGCAGCTGGCGAAGCCTGCGTTCGGCTGCGCAGCRGTCGTAAATCCTGAGCGCGCGGATTTCCTGAAACACCGCATCACTCGATTTCACGACTGCTTCGCAGCCGAACGCAGGCTTCGCCAGCTGCTACAGGTGCTGTGCCAGCCGCTCCAGCAGCCACTTCCCACTCCCGCAA
>NZ_JBFULH010000127.1:0-10860 GCF_056400445.1 Pseudomonas sp. P5_B2
TGTTCACTGGAGATCWAATGTGGGAGCGGGCTTGCTCGCGAAGAGGCCAGCAAAAGCACCCTATATCCCGCAGAGTTCACGCAGCAGCCCAGTATCCAGATGCTGCTCCACCAGATCCGCCAGCCGCTCGATATCGCGCTCGCGCAACGCGTGGTAATCCACGTCCTGCACATTCTGCAAACCCGCCCAACGCAACAGCGCACTGCACGCCGCCGGCGACTCGAACAGGCCATGCAGGTACGTGCCGAATATCTGCCCATCCACACTTTGCGCACCATCGCAGCGACCATCGTCCAGCTGCACGGCAGCGTTTTCCAACGCCGGCCCGGTCGTCACGCCCGCATGGATTTCATAGCCGCTGACGGCAGCATCTTCCAGGGTCAGACGACCGCGCACATTGCGCAACTGCTTCTCTTCTTCGAGCTGCGTTTCAAATGCCAGCAACCCCAGACCAGCGCTGGCACCCGGTGCACCTTCCAGACCCAAGGGGTCATGTACCTGTTCACCGAGCATTTGCAAACCACCGCAAATCCCCAGCACTTTGCCGCCATAGCGCAGATGGCGACTGATCGCCGAATCCCAGCCATTGGCCCGCAAAAAAGCGAGGTCACTGCGCACGCTTTTCGAGCCGGGCAGGATGATCAGGTCGGCCGGCGGAATCGACTGGCCGGGGCCGACGAATTGCAGGTCCACTTGCGGATGCAGGCGCAGTGGATCGAAGTCGGTGTGGTTGCTGATGCGCGGCAATACCGGCACCAGCACTTTGAGTACCTGGTCGGCCTTGTCGGCCTGGCGCTGATCGATGCCGTCTTCGGCTTCCAGGTGCAGGTCCATCACGTACGGCAGAACACCGATCACCGGTTTGCCGGTGCGCTCTTCGAGCCAGTCGAGGCCGGGCTGCAGCAAGGCGAGGTCGCCACGAAAACGATTGATGATGAAGCCCTTGATCCGCGCCTGTTCGGTCGGCGACAGCAACTCCAGCGTGCCCACCAGATGCGCGAAAACTCCGCCGCGATTGATGTCGGCAATCAACACCACCGGGCAATCCACCGCTTCGGCAAAGCCCATGTTGGCGATATCGCCGGCACGCAGATTGATCTCGGCCGGCGAGCCCGCGCCTTCAACCATCACCACCGGATACGCCGCACTCAAGCGGTCGTGGGAGGCCAGTACCGCTTGCATGGCGATGGCTTTGTAGTCGTGATAGGCGACGGCGTTCATGGTCGTGACCGCGCGACCATGAATGATCACTTGGGCGCCGGTGTCGCTGTTGGGTTTGAGCAGCACCGGGTTCATGTCGGTGTGCGGCTCAAGGTTGGCGGCCTGGGCCTGCACCGCTTGAGCCCGACCAATTTCACCACCGTCAGCGGTCACCGCGCTGTTGAGCGCCATGTTCTGCGGCTTGAACGGCACGACGCGCACGCCCTGGCGCACCACCCAGCGACACAGCGCCGTCACCAGTGTGCTTTTACCGGCGTCAGACGTGGTGCCCTGCACCATTAATGTCGTCATTGGGTTTCCTTGACGTAGGCTTCAAAGGCTTGCGCCAAGCGTGTCCAGTCCACCTCGTCGGCAGGCAAGCCAAAGCGAAGGCTGCTGTTGTGTGGGAACAAGCGCAGCAAAATCCCCTGCCGAGCCATGAACCCATGCAGTTGCTCGGCCTGGTCGGTGATCAGCCATTGAAACAAGGCGCATCCACCCTGCGACTTGAATCCGAACTGCTCAAGCAGCCGTGCCAGACGCGCGCTGGCCTCTTCGCTGCGCTGGCGTTGGCGAGTGTGACCTTCGGTGTCCAGCAGACAGGCCTGGCCGATCACTCGGCTCGGCCCGCTGACCGCCCATGGCCCGACTTGCTCGGCGAGCAAGTTGAGCAGTTTGCGTTCCGCCAGCACGAACCCCAGCCGCACACCGGCCAGACCGAAAAACTTGCCGAACGAACGCAACACAATCAAGCCGACCTGATGGGTAAACGGCGCCACACTCAACTGCGGCGTGTTGTCCATGAACGCCTCGTCCACCACCAGCCAGCCACCACGGGAGGCCAGTCGGGTGTGCCAATCGAGCAGACGACTCGGGGTCAGGCTCAGGCCGGTCGGGTTGTTCGGGTTGACCACCACCAGCACGTCGAGGCTGTCGATAAAGAAATCGACTTCCTGCTCCAGCACCTCACGCACGATGTAGCCACAGCGTCGCCAGGCTTCGGCGTGTTCGGCGTAGCACGGCGACAGCACGCCGACCTTGCCGGAACGCCGCAAACGCGGCAGTAACTGGATGGCCATTTGCGAACCGGCGACCGGCAGCACTTGAGCTGCGCTGTAATAGTCGCAGGCCGCCTGCTCCAGGCCGTCTCCGGTTTCCGGCAAACGTGCCCAGGCGCGCAGCGGAATGTCCGGGACCGGAAATGGCCAGGGCGCCAGGCCGCTGGACAAGTCGAGCCAATCGGCTTCTGCGATGCCGTATTCGCGCGCCGCCTTGCGCAATCGACCACCGTGCTCAAGCATAAAATTCAGCCCCCACGCAGAGAATCAACAACCATAAACATACCCCGCGCTGAACCAATTGCCAGCCACGGTCAATTGAATCGGCATCCGCGGGCACGCCTTCGCCCAGTTGCGGACGCTGATGCAGTTCACCGTGATAAATCGCCGCCCCGCCCAACTCGACGCCCAAAGCACCGGCGCCCGCCGCCATTACCGGGCCGGCATTCGGGCTGTCCCAGGTCGGGCCTTGGGTACGCCAGCATTTCAACGCCAGGCGGGTTTTGCCCAGCAGCGCGTAGGTCAACGCCACCAAGCGTGCGGGAATGTAGTTGAGGACGTCGTCGATCTTCGCCGCTGCCCAACCAAATCGCTCGAAACGTTCATTGCGATAACCCCACATCGCATCCAGTGTGTTGCTCAAACGGTAGAGCACCACACCGGGCGCGCCGGCCACGGCAAACCAGAACAGCGCAGCGAACACCGCATCGCTGCCGTTCTCCAACACGGATTCGGTGGCCGCACGGGCGACTTCGGTTTTATCCAGTTCACTGGTCTGGCGGCTGACCAGATAGCCCACACGTGTGCGCGCCTCTTCCAGGTCATCACTGCGCAGGGCTTTGGCCACCGGCTCGACGTGTTCACCGAGGCTGCGCATGCCGAGGGCGCAATACAGCGCGAGAATCTCGACGACCCAACCGACATAAGGCGCCCAGGACAATGCCGTGGCGAGCAAGGTCAGCGGCAGCACCGCCAGCACCCACGCGGTGACGCCATGGCTGCGCCAGCCGCGACCACCGCCATTGAAACGTTGCTCGATGCGCTCGGCAAAACGGCCGAACGCCACCAGCGGATGCCAGCGTTTGGGCTCACCCAGCAGCGCGTCCAGCGCAACCGCGGCGACACTCAATAACGCCACACTCATTGCTTCACTCCCCAATAATTTTCATACAGCAACTCGCTGAGCGGACGCGCTTGCGCCCACCCTTCGAGCACCAGCATCGGCGCTGGATAGAATGCTTTGACCGGCCCCAGACAAAGCACCGCCAACGGCTTGGCCCCGGCCGGCAAGCCCAACAGGTCAGCCAACGCTTGCGGCTCGAACAGCGACACCCAGCCCATGCCCAGGCCTTCCGCGCGAGAGGCCAGCCAGAGGTTCTGGATCGCGCAGGACAACGAGGCCATGTCCATTTCCGGCAAGGTGCGCCTGCCGAAGATGTGGCGCTCGCGATCGTCCATCAGCGCCGCGACGAGCACCTCGGCGCAGTCGTTGATGCCTTCGACTTTGAGCTTCATGAATTCGTCGGTGCGCTCGCCAAGGGCTTCGGCAGTGCGGATGCGTTCTGCTTCCACCAGCGACTGGATCTTGCCACGCAGGGCTCGGTCACTGATGCGGATGAAGCGCCAGGGCTGCATCAGGCCGACGCTGGGTGCTTGATGCGCGGCTTCGAGCAGGCGTCGCAATAGTTCGGGCTCAACGGTGCCGCCGCTGAAGTGACGCATGTCGCGGCGTTCGGCGATGGTGCGGTAGACCGCGTCCCGTTCGGCCTGACTGAATGCGTTGTCAGTCATGGCCTCTTCGCGGGCAAGCCCGCTCCCACATTTGACCGCATTCCTTCAGGTAGACCACTTGCTAATGTGGGAGCGGGCCTGCTCGCGAAGGTGGCCTCAAGGTCTGGCGCAAACAATGCGGCAACCGCCGATGGATTGGACGGAAAATAAAAGTGCACATAAGAAGCCGTCATCCGCCCCTCACGATAAACCGCCTCGGCCCCTCGCCCGCCATTCGGACTCAGTCCCCGCGCAATCGGCACAAGCTCGGTACTGGTCAGCGAATGGTGATACGTGTGCCCGCGCAACGCACCTTCCGGCAGTTCGACCGCTTGCAATGCCAGCGCCGCGAGACGCTTTTGCATCACCGCATCGCCTTTAAGCAAACCCACCAGTTCGGCGCGAGTGCCTTCGACATCAGTCAATGAGTCGAGCAGATACAACATGCCGCCACACTCGGCGAGCAACGGTTTGCCCGCTGCATGGTGTGCGCGAATCGCATTCAGCATCGAGGTGTTTTGTGACAGCGTCACATGGTGCAATTCCGGATAACCGCCCGGCAGATAAAGGCTGTCGGCCGCCGGTAATTCGCTGTCGCGGATCGGCGAGAAGAACGATAGTTCGGCGCCCATGGCTCGCAGCAAATCCAGGCTCGCGCCGTAGGTGAACGCGAACGCTTCATCACGGGCCACAGCAATTCGCACACCCGCGAGCAACGGTTCGGCCGCGATCACATCCGGGGCTGCAAATTCGACCGCCGGCGGCAATGCCACTTCGCAGCTGCTGGCCAGCGCATCGGCCGCCGCATCGAGACGCAGATCGAGATCATTCAGCTCACTGGCCTGAACCAGCCCCAAGTGACGACTTGGCAATTCGATCCCGGTTTCCCGCGACAAAGCGCCGTACCAGCGCAAACCTTCCGTCAGGCTGCCTTCGAGCAATTGCGCGTGACGCAAGGTGCCAACACGGTTGGCCAACACGCCGGCAAACGGCAAATCCGGCTGATACTTCGCCAAGCCCAACGCCAACGCCCCAAAGGTCTGGGCCATGGCGGTGCCGTCGATCACCGCAAGCACCGGCACACCAAAGTGCCGCGCCAGGTCGGCGCTGGACGGCGTACCGTCGAACAGCCCCATGACGCCCTCAATGAGGATCAAGTCGGCTTCAGCGGCGGCTTCCCACAACAGTCGACGACTTTCCTGCTCGCCAACCATCCACATGTCCAGTTGATACACCGGCGCACCGCTGGCGCGCTCGAGAATCATCGGGTCAAGAAAGTCCGGGCCGCATTTGAACACGCGCACCTTGCGCCCCTGATTGCGATGCAAACGGGCCAGCGCGGCGGTGACAGTGGTCTTGCCCTGACCGGAAGCCGGCGCGGCAATCAGGACCGCCGGGCAATGACGTGGTTGACTCACAGCTCGACGCCTTTTTGCGCTTTGATCCCGGCCTGGAACGCGTGCTTGATCACACCCATTTCAGTGACGGTGTCGGCCAGTTCAATCATTTCCGGCTTGGCGCCGCGACCGGTCACTACAACGTGCTGCATCGGCGGGCGCGCCTGCAAATCGCTGAGCACTTGATCGAGATCGAGGTAGCCGTGCTTGAGGGCGATGTTCAATTCATCCAGCACCACCAGACCGATGGACGGATCGCTGAGCAATTCGCGGGACACTGCCCAGGCGGCTTCGGCAGCGGCAATGTCACGCTGGCGGTCCTGGGTTTCCCAGGTAAAGCCTTCGCCCATGACATGGAAACGCACTTGCTCCGGGAAGCGGCGGAAGAACAGTTCTTCGCCGGTGCTGTTGCGGCCCTTGATGAATTGCACCACACCACACTGCATGCCGTGGCCCATGGAACGGGCGAGCATGCCGAACGCCGAACTGCTTTTGCCTTTGCCGTTGCCCGTCAGCACCAGCAGCAAGCCGCATTCGTTCGGGGAATTGGCGATGCGTTCGTCGATCACGGCTTTTTTGCGCTGCATACGCGCCAAATGACGTTCGTCACGATCAGGGGTATCGGTCATGGGGGAGCTCTCCGTTGAGGCTGGATAACGGCGGGCAGGCACAAGAAAAGACGGCAAGAAGCCTGGCATCGCCCACCGTGATGCCGCTGAATGAATCAGGCCGGTCTCCGGGCTCATGAGCGGCTTTCGCCTGACTGCGCGCCTTCCCATGTCGAAATTGACACAGTGGCTCAAGGCGCAGTCTTCACTCATTTACCGTTGCGGGGGCAGCGCCGGGATCGTGAGGATTCGTCGTTTGACGATCGTCACTCACCGGCTTCCCTGTTTCACTCTGTCGGCTACTGCCACAGAGCACCTGAAACAAGCCGCGAAGGTTAGAGGGTTGGGGGTGGAGCGTCAAATGAAGACAAAGCCGCGGTGAGCGATATACTGCCGCCGCTCAATTTACTGACGTCAATCTTGCGGCACTCTGCCGACAGTGATATCAAAGAGCCACAACCCAACAACAACACAAATACAAGGGTGAGCAACATGCAAGGCATGATCATCAGCAATCCGAAGCTGGAATTCCTGCGGCCGGTGCTGGAACGCTGGTTTGACTGTATCGACCGCTACAACACGACTCGCGGCGATAACGAAGCGCCTTTCTGGCATGACGAAAAGGCCAACCTTGGCTTGCTCTCTACCGCGGCGTGGATGGCGGAAATGGTCACACTGCAAAACACACCGACCCGCAAACAGATCGAAGAAGGCGAACGCAACGCCCGCGCCGATCTGTTTATTGCGACCACCGATCAGCGCGCCTATCTTCAGGTCACTCAACGCTGGCCCAAGGTCAACAGCCTGAACCTGACTCAGGCACTGCAAGACATCACCGCCKACGCCAAACGCCTCAGCTACGCCAGCGATCTGAAACTAGGCTGCCTGTTCGTGGCACCGCAAAAAGCCATGCAGAGCGCCACCCCGGAAGAACTTCAGGACATGGTCGACGACCTGCAAAAGGAACGTTGCTGCGCGGTAGCCTGGTATTTCCCTTACGCCTACCGCAAGTTGCGTAACGAAGCCGGCCACTATCACCCGGGCATCGCTGTCTTGTTCAAGGAAGCTCACGGCTGACGGTTGAACCATCGCGCCGTTTATCTTCTCTATGAATAAGACACTGCTCTCATAGGGAAGACCAGCATGCGCAAGTCCCCGATTGTTCTCGTCATCGTGCTCGCCGGAGGGCTTGCCGCCTGTGGTGAAACCTCCCGCCTGCAAGTCTCCGACGGCACCGGCCCGTCTCCCAAGCTGCCCGAACCGAATAAAACCCTGATCCCGACGGTAAATGTCGCGCAGGCAATCGGCTGGCCAGACGGTGCGAAACCCACCGCTGCCGCCGGGACTCAAGTAGCGGCCTTCGCTGAAGGCCTCGATCACCCGCGCTGGCTCTACGTACTGCCCAACGGTGACGTGCTGGTGGCCGAAACCAACGCGCCACCCAAACCCGATGACGGTAAAGGCATTCGTGGCTGGGTCATGGGTAAAGCCATGAGCCGCGCCGGTGCTACCGTCCCCAGCCCGAACCGCATCACGCTACTGCGTGACAAGGACCACGATGGCATCGCCGAAACCCGCACGGTTTTTCTGGAAAACCTCAATTCGCCCTTTGGCATGACGCTGGTCGGCAATGACCTGTACGTGGCCGACACCGACCGCTTGCTGCGTTTTCACTATGAAAGCGGCGACACGACGATCAAATCGCCGCCGATCAAAGTGGTTGATCTGCCGGGGGGCACGCTGAACCATCACTGGACCAAAAACGTCATCGCCAGCAAGGATGGCAGCAAGCTGTACGTCACGGTCGGTTCCAACAGCAACGTCGGTGAAAACGGCCTGGACCAGGAAGAAGGCCGCGCAGCGATCTGGGAAGTGGACCGCACCACCGGCAATCACCGGATATTCGCTTCCGGAATTCGCAATCCCAACGGTTTGGCCTGGGAACCCCGCAGCGGTGCGCTGTGGACAGCGGTCAACGAGCGGGACGAAATCGGCAGCGATCTGGTGCCGGACTACATCACCTCGGTCAAGGATGGCGGGTTCTATGGCTGGCCATTCAGCTACTACGGCCAACACGTCGACATTCGTGTCGAGCCGCAAAATCCTGACCTGGTGGCCAAGGCCATCAAACCGGACTACGCGGTGGGTCCGCACACGGCATCGCTGGGCCTGACGTTCGCTGAAGGCAACACCTTGCCCGCGCAATTCAAGGAAGGCGCGTTCATTGGCCAGCACGGCTCATGGAACCGTCAACCGCACAGTGGCTACAAGGTCATTTTCGTGCCGTTTGCGGGTGGGAAACCGGCCGGGCAACCGGTGGATGTGCTGACAGGTTTTCTAAATGAAGACGAAGAAGCCAGGGGCCGGCCGGTCGGTGTGGTGATAGATCAACAGGGCGGCTTGCTAGTGGCCGACGATGTCGGGAACAAGGTGTGGCGCGTGACCGCAGCCAAATAACGGCAACCTCCTACAGGGGGGGCAGCGCTGTGACTAGGGATTGTGGGCCAGGTGCTGGGGCTGCAGAACGCGCTTGGCGCTCAGGTATGCCCTCTGCCAATAGGCTTTAGACAGACTGTCGAGCTTCACCGTGCCGCCAGTCGCTGGCGCATGCACGAAGCGGCCTTCGCCAACGTAAATCCCGGCATGGCTGACCTGCGAGCCGCCATTGGTGGCGAAGAAAATCAGGTCACCGGTTTGCAGGCCTTCCTTGCCCACGTTGGCGGCTTGCATGCTGATCATCTCGCGCGTGGTACGCGGCAGGGAAATGCCGGCAACATCACGGTAGACATAGCCGATCAACCCGCTGCAATCAAATCCCGCATCCGGCGTGTTGCCACCCCAGCGGTACGGCGTTCCCACCAGGCCGAGCGCGCGGAACAGTACGTCTTCTGCTTCGGGGGAAAAGGATTGTGGATTACCGAAAATAATGGGCGCGCGAACCACCGGTGCAGGCGGGGTGCGGCTGGCGCAGGCGCTGAGCAGCGCTGCGAAGAACAGGAGTACGAGGCGGGCCGACATCGTCATAAGCAGAACATCCTGATCTGGCTGCGGCTTTTTTCTGCCGGGTGTGCAGAAAAGAAAACCGCCTGCGCTAGGCGCAGGCGGTTTGCCATCATTAGTAGATCAGAATTCTAGCGGCTATATGGCAAACTTCAAGTAAGACTTTAAGTTCACCTTACAATTTGTACGCTTACTTGCGAGCGGTGACCACGGTCGGGGCCATCGCAAGGGCGCGCTTGGCTTCGATGAAGGTCTTGTTCCAGTAGCTGTCACCCAGGCTATCGACCCGAACACCACCGCTTTTGCGGCTGCTGGAGTGGATGAACTGGTTGTCGCCCAGGTAGATCCCGGCGTGACTGACGCGGCCGCGACGACCGTTGGTGGCGAAGAACAGCAGGTCGCCTGGCTTCAGCGCGCTGCGAGCTACCAGTGGCGCGTCCACGTTGATCATTTCGCGAGTGGAGCGTGGCAGGTTCATGCCAGCTTCTTCTCGGAACAGATAACCGATGAAGCCGCTGCAATCGAAACCAGATTCAGAAGTACCGCCGAAACGGTAACGGGTACCGATCAGGGACATGCCACGTTYGAGGATGCTGTCGGCCAGAACCGGAAGTTTGTACGACTTGCCGTCCGCAAAGTCAGCCAGTTCTTTATCGGTGGCAAGCTCTTCCTGAAAAAGAACGGAAGAAGACTTTGTGCTAAGTGTGTTTTTAACCTGCTGTTGCTGCTCTTGCTGGGACACTGGGGAGTGAGCAGCGCAACCGAACAACAGGGTGACGAGTGCGAGAGGCACGAGGGGTGCGAAGCGCTTTAGCATGGGCACGACCGTGGCTGATAGTTATAAAGAAGCCGAGACTATGCCCACTATCATCCTCATTTGCAAATTCAATCGAACTTTATGTGACTTATCAGTTTCTCGTTTACATCTAAGCGCTTAAGCCCGTTTTAGACACTCGCGCAGCCTGCCACCCTGCAGGAAAGCGGATTTCCTGACGCCTKAAATATGCCAAAACCCCTGCCAGGCTTAGGGTTTACAGGCTTTCGTTACCAGGCTTTTGTTACCAACCCAGGGTTTCTTTCAGGAAAGGAATGGTCAGCTTGCGCTGAGCTTGAAGAGAGGCCTGATCGAGACGCTCAAGCAACTCGAACAGCGCACTCATGCTGCGAGTGCCGCGGGTCAAAATAAAATGCCCGACTTCATCGGTCAGGTGCAAGCCGCGACGCGATGCACGCAATTGCAAAGCGCGCAATTTGTCTTCATCGGAAAGCGGGCGCATCTGAAAGATCAGGGCCAGGGTCAAACGCGACTTCAAGTCCGCCAGCTTCACCGGCAATTCACGCGGTGAGGTCGACGCGGCGATGAGTAGGCGACGACCGCTGTCGCGCAGGCGATTGAACAGATGGAACAGCGCCTCTTCCCAATCCGCCCGACCTGCAACCGCCTGCAAATCATCCAGGCAGACCAGCTCGTATTGTTCGAGGTTATCGAGAATGGAGATGCCACGATCAAGCAGCTCGGCCAATGGCAAGTACACCGCCGGCTCCCCCAACTGCTCGAAGCGCAGGCAGGCCGCCTGCAACAGGTGCGTACGCCCTACCCCGTCCTTGCCCCAGAGATAAATCAGGCTTTCGGTCCACCCGGCGTCGGCTTCGCAAAGCCGCTCGACATAGCCGAGTGCTGCGGCATTGGCGCCTGGGTAGTAATTGATAAAGGTAGCGTCATCACGCAGACGCACACCTAGGGGCAGCTGAATCGGTTTCATGCTGACTGAACAGTTCCAAAGGAACCGTTAGTGACCTCTGTGTAAAGTTTGCGAAGTTTATACC
>NZ_JBFULH010000128.1:0-10804 GCF_056400445.1 Pseudomonas sp. P5_B2
ACACTCCGTCTTCGCGAGCAAGCCCGCTCCCACATTTTTTTTTGCGCAGCTATCAAGATCGCTGCATGAATCTGTTTCCATGACAGTTTTGTTTCATTCACGTCTTCAGCTGTGCAATGCTGGCGTCAAGGCCATTAGCCAACTACAGCTTAAGTACAGAACGTAGAAAAAAGCGCAGTACCGTCAACTTGCCCCTTTGGGGCGCGCCACCACAGGGGGTCTGTATGCTAACCCTGCTCAATTTGTTATCGGCCGTGGCCTTGTTGATCTGGGGCACGCACATCGTCCGAACCGGCATCCTGCGGGTTTACGGCACCAACCTGCGCCATGTGATTGGCCGGAACATGTCCAAGCGCTGGCTGGCGTTTGTCGCCGGGATTGTGGTGACGGCGATGGTCCAGAGC
The DNA here is from genome assembly GCF_056400445.1 of Pseudomonas sp. P5_B2. Lineage (NCBI taxonomy): Bacteria > Pseudomonadati > Pseudomonadota > Gammaproteobacteria > Pseudomonadales > Pseudomonadaceae > Pseudomonas > Pseudomonas sp. P5_B2. The sequence continues at coordinate 405 of NZ_JBFULH010000128.1, forward strand.
AGTAACGCTACCGCCATGCTCGTCACCTCGTTTGTCGGTCAGGGTCTGATGGCTCTGACCCCGGCTCTGGCGACCATGCTCGGCGCCGACGTCGGTACGGCGCTGATGGCCCGGGTGCTGACGTTCGATTTGTCGTGGCTGTCGCCTTTGCTGATCTTTGTCGGGGTGATTTTCTTCCTGTCGCGCAAACAAACCCGGGTCGGGCAGATGGGCCGGGTCTGTATCGGCCTGGGCCTGATTATTCTGGCGTTGCAACTGATTGTCGAAGCCGCCGGGCCGATCACTCATGCGCAAGGGGTGAAGGTGATCTTCGCCTCGCTGACCGGCGACATCCTGCTCGATGCCCTGATAGGTGCGCTGTTCGCGATGGTCTCCTACTCCAGTCTCGCGGCCGTCCTGCTGACCGCAACCTTGGCAGGCGCCAATGTGATCAGTCTGCCGGTAGCCATCGGCTTGGTGATTGGCGCCAACATCGGCAGTGGCATCCTCGCGTTTCTCAGCACCAGCATGCAAAACGCCGCGGGCCGTCAGGTCGCGCTCGGTAGTCTGTTGTACAAGCTGATCGGTTTACTGCTGATCATCCCGGTGCTTGATCCGCTGGTGCACTGGATGGATAGCCTGGATTTCAGCCCGCAGGAAATGGTGATCGGCTTCCACCTGCTCTACAACACCGCGCGTTGTTTGATTTTGCTGCCGAGCGTCGGGGGGATGGCCAGGTTGTGCGCCTGGCTGTTGCCGCAGCGGCCGGAAGTCAACGGAATGGCCAAAGCACGGCACCTCGACCCGACAGCGCTGGTCACGCCGAGCCTGGCGCTGGCGAATGCGGCCCGGGAAACCCTGCGCATGGGCGATCTGATCGATAACATGCTCGAAGCCATGCTCGATGTGCTGCACGGCAGGCAAACCGCCGTGACCCAGGAAATGCGGCGCCTGACCGATGATGTCGAAGCCCTCTACAGTGCGATCAAACTCTATCTGGCGCAAATGCCCCGCGAGGACCTCAGCGTCCAGGACAGCCACCGTTGGGCAGAAATCATTGAGTTGGCGATCAATCTCAAACTCGCCAGCGACCTGATCGAACGCATGTTGCGTAAGGTTCAGCAGCAGAAAACCTCACAGCGCCGGTCTTTTTCCGAGGTTGGACTGGAGGAGTTGGCAGGGCTGCACAGTCAGTTAATCTCCAATCTGCGCTTGGGTTTGTCTGTGTTCCTGAGTTCCGACAAGGAAAGCGCGCGTCAGTTGTTGCGTGAAAAACGTCGCTTTCGCGCACAGGAACGGCGTCTAGCCCATGCCCATGTCAGCCGATTGCAACGTAAGATTGTGCAAAGTCTGGAAACCAGTTCATTGCACCTGGAGTTGATTGCCGACATGAAACGTCTGAACTCGCTGTTCTGCAGCAGCGCTTATGCAGTGCTGGAAACGTCGGACACCGGGGCACTGGTCGTCGACGATTTGGCGGACATCACGCATTCGCCTTGAACGTCTGGCGGTGTGGTCAGTCAGTAACTTGAGTTCCGGTTCAAAAGCATCGCGGGCAGGCTTGCTCCCACCGCAAAACCAATTTGGAAGCGAGCCTGCTCGCGATGGCTGCCCGGAAAGGAACATGGATCGCCAATCAGCCGTATGGAAACCTGTTATGCGTTGTCTGCTGTTCGCCTGTTTGTTGCTTGGCTCATTTTCTTCGTTTGCCCTGGATCGCTTTCAGGTCGAAGGCTATACGCTGCCCAACGGCCTTCAATTGCTGCTAAAACCGGGCACCGAGCGCGGGCATGTGGCGATTCGTCTGGTGATCGGCGTGGGTCTGGATGATTTCAGCTGCGAGGACAAAGAGCTGCCCCATCTGCTTGAACACCTGTTGTTCAGTGGTATCGACGCCACCGGCGAAGGTGGCCTGGAAGAGCGCATGCAGGCGCTGGGGGGTGAATGGAACGCTTTCACAAACAACGCCGACACAACCTTCGTCATCGAAGCGCCGGCGAAAAACCAGCGCAAGGTCCTCGACCTGTTGCTGGCGCTGCTGACCCAGACCCGCATTGATGACAACGCCATCAGCGCTGCCAAGCAAGTTGTCGAGCGCGAAGACGGCGGTCATTACACACACCTGCAACGCTGGCTGGATCGCCAGGACCTCGGCCACACGGCCAGTAATCAACTGGCGGTGGAGCTGGGCCTCAAATGTCCGGAGCGCGCCGAAGTCGATCACCTGACCCGCGAGCAACTGGAAAAGGTGCGCAAGCTCTGGTACGCACCCAACAACATGACCCTGATCGTGGTCGGTGACCTCGACCGGTTGCTGCCGGCCTATCTGGAGCGAGCCTGGGGTGAGCTTGAAGCAGTCGACCCAAGCGATCACCCGCCCCTGCCGGAAATCCAGACCAGTGCTGCCCATGAGCGCACGCTCAGTAGCGGTTTCGTCGGTGGAGGAGCGAAGTTGCATTGGTTGGTGCCAGAGCCGGTGCTGGCGGATCAGCAGGACGAAACGTTCGACCTGCTCAAGGACTATCTGGACTGGGCGCTTTATCGCCAGATGCGCCTGACTCACAGTTTGTCTTATGGGCCTTCGGCTGAGCGTGAGCTGTTTGGCGGTGTGGGMTTCATGAGCCTGAACGCCGACCTTGAACGCGATGATGTACCGCAGGCTGAGCAAGTCCTTGAAGAGTTGAAAGCCCAGTTGCTCAAGGACGGACTCGACGCCGACACTTTCAACCGACTGAAACAGGCCGCTATTGCCCGTCAGGCCTGGGCGGTGCAAGGCAATAGCGCGTTAGCCGATTATTACTGGAGTGCCCTTGGGGAGTACGAGAACGGGCGTTTCGCCAACCCGGCCAGGGAACTGCGAGGCGTGACGCTGGAGGAAGCCAACAAGGCTTTGCGCGAACTGCTGCTGCAACCGGGGTATTTGCGGATCGAGAAGCCGCTGATGGGTGATGACCAGTTGTTATGGGCGATTGCCGGGGTACTGGGATTGCTGGTGCTCGGATTATTGGGCTGGCGCTTTCATCGCAGGCAATAACCGGTCCCTGTGGGCACCGAGGCTTTTGTGGCGAAGGGGGCTTGTGTGGTGAGGGGGCTTGCCCCCGTTGGACGGCGAAGCCGTCCCATAACATTAAATGCGGTGTATCAGGATTATGCGATTGCAGTAGTAGGGGCTACTGCGTAGCCCAACGGGGGCAAGCCCCCTCGCCACATGGCCCCCCGGCGGGTAACCTGTCGAGGATATTTCCTACGATGAATGTGAACCGCCGAATGCCGACCCTGACCCTATACGTCCAGCGCCTCCTGGAACTGATGAAGCGCTACCCAGGGGTCATTGCACTCGGTGGTTTCATCTCCGGTGTCGGCAGTTTCATCCTGGTGGATCGCCAACAAGGTCTGGCGACCTGGATCACCATTATCATGGTGCTCAGTTGGGTCTGGCTGATGCTGGAAAACAGCCTCACCAAGCTGTTCGCCAAAGTTTTCAAGCGTGAAATTCCCCAGCCGCTACTGCGTTACGCCACGCAGATGATCCACCAGGAAAGCCTGTTCTTCGTCCTGCCGTTCTTTTTCATCACCACCACTTGGAACAGTGGCCAATTGTTCTTCACCGGGCTGTTGGGTATTGCGGCGCTGATTTCCATCATCGACCCGCTCTACTACAAATGGCTGGCACCCCGGCGCTGGGCGTTCCTGGCGCTGCATACCCTGACGCTGTTTGCCGCGTTGCTGACCGCCCTGCCCGTCATCATGCACCTCACCACGTCCCAGAGTTTCAAACTGGCGCTGGGGACCGCCGTGCTGCTGTCGTTCCCGAGCCTGGCGTCGATCTTCCCGATCCGTACAGTGCGCAACGCCTTGGCGATCCTCAGTATCACGCTGGGCGTAGGCGCTCTCGGGTGGGTCCTGCGCTCGTGGGTGCCGCCGGCGACCTTGTGGATGACCGATGTGGCGATCAGCACGCAAATGCAGGACCGCACACCCGGTGCCAGTCTGGAGGAAGTCACGGCCGAGCAGATTCGTGGCGGCGGGTTGTATGCCTACACCGCCATCAATGCCCCGCGCGGTCTGGATGAACGGATTTATCACGTGTGGCAGTTCAACGGCAAAGAGGTCGACCGCATCCCGCTGGACATCCACGGTGGGCGCAAGGAAGGTTATCGTGCCTGGACGCACAAGCAGAATTTCCCGGGCAACCCGGCGGGCAAATGGCAGGTCCGGGTGTTGACCGAGGATGGCCAGGTCATCGGCGTGCTGCGCTTCAAGGTCACAGAGAGCACACCGACCAAAGAAAAGTAGCGCGGTTCGTGTTATTACGTAGCTCTGCATAGACCGAACAAGCACGGAGCTTATGACCAGCAGCGCAATGGCCGGCAATGCCCAACTGGATGCCTCTCACTCCCCTGCGCAGCTGCGGGTCACGGGTGACTGGACGCTTGCCCATTACGCCGATCTCAAGCGCCTGTGCGAAAAACTTCGCGGCCAATACGACGACGACACCCACATTGATCTCAACAGTCTCGGCGCCCTCGATACCGCCGGTGCCTCGCTGTTGGTGGAGTTGCTGGGCCCCGAGCGCCTGGGCCGATCCGCCGAACACCCCGATTGCACCCTGACGACCGCCGATCGCGCGCTGCTGCAGACCATCTACAGTTCAATGACCAATTTCTGTGTGCCGGTCAAGGAACCGGAAATCAGCGTCAGTATTCAATTGCTGACCCGAATTGGCGTCGCGGTGGATACGGTCTGGCAGGACACCCTGCAACTGCTGGGCTTCGTCGGACTGATTCTGGAAACCATCGTTCGCGGGCTGTTTAAACCCAAGCGTTGGCGCATCACGCCGATGGTGGCGCACATCGAACAAACCGGCCTTGATGCCGCCCCCATCGTCGCCCTGCTGACCTTTTTGGTGGGCGCTGTGGTGGCGTTTCTCGGGGCGACGGTGTTGGCCAATTTCGGTGCCACAATCTTCACCGTGGACCTGGTGGCCTTTTCCTTCCTGCGCGAATTCGCGGTGTTGCTGACGGCGATCTTGATGGCCGGGCGCACCGCCAGTGCGTTCACCGCGCAGATCGGCTCAATGAAGGCCAACGAAGAAATCGACGCCATCCGCACCTTGGGCCTCGATCCAATGGAGTTGCTCGTGGTGCCCCGTGTCCTGGCCCTGCTGGTGGCGCTGCCGATGCTGACTTTTCTGGCGATGCTCTCGGGGATTATTGGCGGCGGCGTGGTGTGTGCGGTGTCGCTGGATATTTCGCCGGCGATGTTCCTGTCGTTGCTGCAATCGGACATTGGGGTTCAGCATTTTCTGGTAGGGATCGTCAAAGCACCGGTTTTCGCCTTTCTGATCGCCTCGATTGGCTGTCTTGAAGGTTTCAAAGTCAGTGGCAGCGCCGAGTCTGTCGGTGCGCACACCACGTCCAGCGTGGTCCAGTCGATTTTCGTGGTGATCGTACTCGACGCCGTGGCCGCGCTGTTTTTCATGGAGATGGGCTGGTGAGTCGTTTACCCCGTGCGCCTTCCGAGGCGGTGATCGAAGTCCGTGGGCTGTGCAATCGCTTTGGCAGTCAGAGCGTGCACGAAAACCTCGACCTCGATTTGTACAAAGGTGAAATTCTCGCCGTGGTCGGCGGTTCCGGCAGCGGTAAATCGGTTTTGCTGCGCAGCATTATCGGCTTGCGTCAGCCCAGTGAAGGGGTGGTAAAGGTCTTCGGTAAGAACCTGCCGACCTTGTCCGAGCATGAGCGCTCGATGGTTGAACGGCGATTCGGTGTGCTGTTCCAGCAAGGCGCCCTGTTCACTTCGTTGACCGTGACCGAAAACGTTGCCCTGCCCTTGATCGAACACGCCGGCCTCAGCCGTGAAGACGCCGAGCATCTGGCGGCGGTCAAACTGGCACTGGCCGGATTGCCGCTGTCGGCCGCCGACAAGTACCCCGCTGCGCTGTCGGGCGGCATGATCAAGCGGGCGGCACTGGCCCGTGCGCTGGCGCTGGACCCGGACATCCTGTTTCTCGACGAACCCACCGCCGGCCTCGACCCGATTGGTGCGGCGGCGTTCGATCAATTGATCCTGACCTTGCGCGATGCGCTGGGCCTGAGTGTTTTCCTGGTGACCCACGACCTCGACACGCTCTACACCATTACCGACCGGGTGGCGGTGCTGGCGCAGAAGAAAGTGTTGGTAGCGGACGCCATCGACAAGGTCTCGGAAACCGACGATGCGTGGATTCACGAATACTTCCATGGCCCTCGCGGCCGCGCGGCGCTGACCGCCGCTCAACAGCTTAACGAGGTCTGACATGGAAACCCGAGCCCATCATGTATTGATCGGCCTGTTCACCGTGATTGTGGTGACGGGCGCCCTGCTCTTCGGCTTGTGGCTGGCCAAGTCCAGCGTCGACACCGAGTTCAAGGATTACGAAGTCGTCTTCAACGAAGCGGTCAGTGGCCTGTCCAAGGGCAGTTCGGTGCAGTACAGCGGGATCAAGGTCGGTGACGTGGTGACGTTGCGTCTGGACCCGAAAGACCCGCGCCGGGTGTTGGCGCGTATTCGTCTGGGCGGTGACACTCCGGTCAAGGAAGACACCCGGGCCAAACTGGCACTGACCGGGGTCACCGGGACCTCGATCATCCAGCTCAGCGGCGGCACGCCACAGAGCCCGGAGCTCAAGGGCAAGGACGGTCAGTTGCCGACCATCGTTGCCTCGCCCTCGCCTATTGCCCTCCTGCTCAGTGACAGCAACGAGTTGATATCCGGCGTGAACACGCTGATGCATAACGCCAACCTGTTGTTCTCTGCGGAGAACATCGATCGCATCAGCAACACGCTGGCGCACCTGGAGCAAACCACCGGGACGATTGCCGATCAGCGTGGCGATATTCGTCAAGCGATGCAGCAACTGGCGTCGGTCGGCAAGCAAGCCAACAACATGCTGGAGCAAACCACGGCGTTGATGCGCAATGCCAACGGCTTGCTCAACGACCATGGCAAGCAGGCGTTGGGCAGCGCCGAGCAGGCGATGAAGTCGCTGGAACAGAGCAGCACGACAATCAACAAGCTGCTCACCACCAATCAGGAGTCGCTGAACAGCGGCATGCAGGGGCTCAATGGCCTCGCCCCGGCTATTCGCGAGTTGCGCGAAACCCTGACTTCATTGCGCGCCATCTCACAACGTCTTGAGGAAAACCCCAGCGGTTACCTGCTGGGCCGTGACAAGAACAAGGAATTCACGCCATGAAGCTGACTCGTATCGCCCTCCTCGCCGGCTTCATGCTGATCAGTTCGTGTTCGATCCTGCCCAAGTCCGAGCCGTTTGATGTCTATCGATTGCCTTCGGCCCAGGTCAACTCGGCGGCCAGTCATGGCACACCGCAACGCTGGTCGCTGCGCCTGACCAAACTCCAGGCCAGCGACGCGTTGAACAGTCCGAACATCGCGGTGATTCCCCAAGGCGATCTGATCATCAGCTACAAGGGCTCACGCTGGAGCGACCCGGCACCGGTGCTGCTGCGCAATCGTCTGCTGGATGGCTTCCAGCGAGACGGTCGGGTGCCGTTGTTGAGCACCGATGACAGCATTTTCCAGACAGATCTGGAGCTTGGCGGCCAGTTGCAGGCGTTTCAGACCGAGTATCAGGGCTCGACCGCCAGTGTGGTCGTGAGCCTGGATGCGGTACTGGTGCGTAGCTATGACCAGCGAATCCTCGCCAGCCGCCGCTTCGAAGTGCGCCAGCCGTTAAGCGATGTGAAAGTGCCCGCGGTGGTCGCCGGGTTCGGCCAAGCGAGCGACCAGTTGACGGCACAGGTGGTGAGTTGGGCGGTTGAGCAAGGCCAGAAAGTGGCGTTGCCACCAAAACCCTAAAGCCAACAGGGATCAATGTGGCGAGGGGCTTGCCCCCGTTCGGCTGCGAAGCAGTCGTAAATCCCGGTAGTTGTGGTTTACCCAAGTAAACCTTGTCGCCAGTTTTAGGGCTGCTTCGCAGCCCAACGGGGGCAAGCCCCCTCGCCACAGGGCTCACTCCTACAGGGGGATATCGGTCAGCCGAAGAACCAGTAGCAAACCCCGATCGCGCCAAGAACGCCGGCCAGTTCTGCCAGCAATGCACACCCCACCGCATGCCGCGCGCGCTGAATGCCCACCGCGCCGAAGTACACCGCCAGTACATAGAACGTGGTTTCGGTGCTGCCCTGAACCGTGGCCGCCACCAGCGCCGGGAAGCTATCGACACCGGAGGTTTTCATCGTTTCAATCAGCATCGCCCGGGCGGCACTGCCGGAGAACGGTTTGACCATGGCCGTTGGCAACGCATCGACAAATCGCGTGTCCCAACCGGCCCACTCTACCAAGTGTCGAATCCCGTCCAGACCGAAGTCCAACGCTCCGGACGCCCGCAGCACGCCCACTGCGCAAAGCATTGCCACCAGATACGGCAGCAGGTTTTTGGCCACGTCGAAGCCTTCTTTGGCGCCTTCGACGAATGCTTCGTAGACCTTTACTTTGCGTAACGCGCCGATGATCAGAAACAGCATGATCAGACCGAAGAGCGTCAGGTTGCCGAGGATTGATGACAAACCGGCCAGGGCGGTGGCTGAGAGCGTTGCCAACAGCGCCATGAAGCCACCGAGGGCGAGGGCTCCGGGAATCATGTAGGCCAGCACCACAGGGTCCCAGATTCGCAGGCGTTGCATGAACGCGACCGACAGAAAGCCGACAATGGTCGAGCAACTGGTGGCCAGCAGGATGGGCAGGAACACCAGTGTCGGGTCGGGTGCGCCTTGCTGGGCGCGGTACATGAAGATCGTCACTGGCAGCAGGGTCAGGGAGGAGGCGTTGAGCACCAGGAACAGGATCTGCGCGTTGCTGGCCACAGTGGCACTGGGATTGAGTTCCTGCAGCGCCTTCATCGCCTTGAGGCCGATGGGTGTGGCGGCGTTGTCCAGGCCCAGACCGTTGGCGGCGAAGTTCAGCGTGATCAGGCCGATGGCCGGGTGACCGGCTGGCACTTCCGGCATCAGGCGCAGGAACAGCGGGCCCAGCGCTTTGGCCAGCCACTCGACGATCCCGGCTTTCTCGGCAATCCGCAGAAAGCCCAGCCACAGGGTGAGGGTGCCGAACAGCAGGACCATTACCTCCACCGACAGCTTGGCCATGGCGAAAATGCTTTCCACTATCGCCGCAAAGATCCCGGCGTTGCCGCCGATCAGCCATTGCGCCAGCGCCGAAACGGCAGCCACGATGAAGAAGCCAAGCCACAGGCCATTAAGCATCAGTCAAATCCCCCAAAAGATGCGGCGAATGATAGCGGGGTAGCCAGAAACGACAAACCCCGGATTTCTCCGGGGTTTGTTTGTGTGGCTTGTTCAGCTCACTGTGGGAGCTATCCTGCTGGCGATGAGGCCGGCAAATTAAACATCTCTGTTGTTTGATCCACCGCTATCGCCAGCAGGCTGGCTCCCACATAAAAGCCAGACTCCACAGGGTTCAGCTGTTAGATCTTGGAAACTTCGCCGGCTGGCAGTTTTTCCTTGCTGCGCCAGTGCGGCAGGGAGTTCCAGTAGCGCTGACCCTTGGCGTCGTCGTACATGCCTTCCCAGCGTGCGATAACCAGCACGGCGAGGGCGTTGCCGATCACGTTCAATGCGGTACGGGCCATGTCCATGATGCGGTCGACGCCGGCGATGAAGGCCAGGCCTTCCAGCGGAATACCGACGCTGCCCAACGTGGCCAGCAACACCACGAAGGACACGCCTGGAACACCAGCGATGCCTTTGGAGGTAACCATCAGTGTCAGCACCAGCAGCAACTGCTGACTGATCGACAGGTCAATGCCGTACAGCTGGGCAATGAAGATGGCCGCGATGCTCTGGTACAGGGTCGAGCCGTCGAGGTTGAACGAGTAACCGGTCGGCACCACAAAGCTGCAAATGGCTTTCGGCGCGCCGTAGGCTTCCATTTTCTCGATCACGCGTGGCAGCACGGTTTCCGAGCTTGCAGTGGAGTAGGCCAGCACCAGCTCATCTTTGAAGATGCGGATCAGCTTGATGACCGAGAAGCCGAACAGGCGAGCGATCAAGCCCAGCACCACAAAGGCAAAGAACGCGATGGCGAAGTACACCAGCACTACCAACTTGGCCAGCGGCAGCAGCGAGGCGAAACCGAAGTTGGCCACGGTCACCGCGATCAATGCAAACACGCCGATCGGGGCGTAGTTCATGATCATGTGGGTGACTTTGAACATGCTTTCCGACACGCCCTGGAACATCTTCACCAGCGGCTCGCGCAGGTCCGATTGCAGGCTCGACAGACCTAGACCGAACAATACAGAGAAGAAGATGATCGGCAGCATCTCGCCGCGAACCATGGCCGCGAAAATGTTCGACGGGATCAGGTTGAGGATGGTCTGGACGAACGCGTGTTCATGC
>NZ_JBFULH010000129.1:0-10767 GCF_056400445.1 Pseudomonas sp. P5_B2
TAGCTATCGCGAGCAGGCTCACTCCTACATTTGATCTGCGTTAATCCAGTGGCATCACGGTGACGCGCACTTCAGGGTCGTGATTACCGCCCCCCAGAATCACCCCACGCAACGGAGAAACATCAGAGAAGTCCCGGCCCCAGGCCAGGGTGATGTGCTCAAGTGCCGGTTGAACGTTGTTGGTCGGGTCGAAATCAACCCAGCCCAGCACCGGGCAAAACACCGAGACCCAGGCATGGGATGCGTCCGCGCCGATCAACCGGGGTTGGCCCGGTGGTGGCTGAGTCAGCAGATAACCGCTGATATAGCGAGCGGCCAGACCACGGGAACGCACGCACGCGAGCATCAGGTGAGCGAAGTCCTGACAGACCCCGCGTCGGCGCTCCAGCACTTCCACTAACGGCGTCGCCACTTGCGTCGCTTCGGCGTCGAAGGTGAACTCGCTGAAGATCTTTTCCATCAATGCCTGAACACCCAGCAGCAACGGTCGGCCCGCCGGAAAGCAACTCTCGGAGAATTCGACGAAGTTGCGCTTCAAATGCACGTAAGGCGATTCGAACCGATACCGACAGGCCTCAAGCACTTCGGGGGACAGCGGCTGGCTGCTGTAAGTCAACGCGTTGCGGGTGTCTTCCCAGGGCGGCGATTGATTGAAATCCAGCGTGGGCCGGGCGAGCACTTCCACCGTGAGACTGGCATTGACCAGTAACTCATCGTGGGGACGTTCAAATGCCAATCGCGTGAGTGGATTGCCAAACACATCCAACTCATCCCGGCGCGCGGTCGGGTCGGGACTGATCTGCAATTGCTGAGCAGTACAGCGCTGCCACGCGCAGGGACGCGGCCAGAGATGCGCCAGCTGCTGGGCCAAAGACACCGGACTGTCATAGTGATAATGGGTGTCGTGGAAAATCTGGTAGTGAGCATTCATCAGACGGACACCGTGCGCTGACTGACATCATCGACATGGGCGAAATGGCGCAAGGCCAGGCGATCCGATACTTGCCCACTGGCGTCGGCGATTTCTTGCAGCAAATCGGCCAACCCATTGAGCGCGGCGCGGACGCCGGTTTCGCCGAACAAAGCGTTTTCCAGGCAACCCAGATCGAATTGCGCCAGTCGCTCCACCAACCGCGGCAACCCCGCTTCGCGAGGCACACCAAATTCATCATTCAAGCGTTTCAGGGTTCGAGTCACCAACTTCAACTGGAACAGGACGGCGTGAGGGTTTTGCTCATCGAGCAACAACAGATCGAGCACCGGTAGCAGTTGCGCCATCGCCAGGTACCGTGAACGGTAGGTGATGCTGCTGTTGCCCAATTCCAGCAGCCACTCCAGCCCGGCCTGATCGAAAGCCCCGGCCCCGCGCAAAAACGCTGCCAGGCTGCCGCTGAGAAATTGCAGGCGTTCGATCCGCCGCCCGATTATCAGGAAACGCCAGCCCTCGTCCCGGGTCATGTCGTCGAGGGCGAAGCCAGAAAGTGCCGCCAGCGACATCACCAGACGGTTAAGAAAATCCAGCAACTCACCGAAATCCGGCTCGTCGGTATCCAGTTCCATGGCCTCGCGCTGCAACTCCACCAGTGCTTGCCAGTTTTCCCGCGAGAGTTTGCCGCGCACTTGCGAGGCCGCCCACTGCAAGCGTTGCAGATTGGAACGCAGGCTGAATGACCAGTCTTCGCCGAGCAATGCGGCCAATAGGCGCTCTGGCAACTCGCCTTCATCGGGAAGCAGGTGCAACCGTTCACCGAGTTCGACAGCTGCCTGCAAGGCTTGCGGATCATCGCCGTCCACGTAGCGCGCCAGCATGATGCGCAACAGTCGCGCGCTGTCATCACAGCGCTCGCAATACCGGCCAAACCAGAACAGGTTTTCCACCACCCGCGAGGGCAAATAAGGATCTCGGCGTACCAGGTCATGCACACCAATTGTGCGCTGGGTTTTCCATTGCTCGCCGCTCGGTGGACGATCGCCCAACACCCACGTGTCCTTGCTCGCACCACCGCGCTGCATCGACACCACTTCGGCGTCCGCCTCGGCGGCCACCCGGGTCAGGCCGCCCGGTAAAACCCGATAGCCGTCATGGCTGGCCACTGCGTACACGCGCATGCCGATCGCGCGCGGTTGCAACTGACCGTCCTCGGCCTGCCAGATCGGCGCATGGGACAATTGGGCCATTTCTTGCGCAACATAGGCATACGGTCGCGCCTGCATGCGCGCGGCCAGGGCCAGACGCTGTTTTTCACTCAAGTCACGGCCAAAAACCGGTGCAAAGCTTTGCGACGGAAAAGCTGGTTTGATCAACAACTCCGGTAGTTTTTCCAGCGCCTGAGCCAACACCGGCGGCTCACCGCACCACCAAGTGGCGATAGACGGCAGGATCAGTTCTTCGCCGAACAGGAATTGATTGATTTTTGGCAGGAAGCCCAGCAATCCCGGCGACTCCAGCACGCCGCTGCCGAGGGCATTGGCCACCAGCACCCGCCCCTGTCGCACGGCTTCGAGCAGCCCCGGTACGCCCAGTGCGGAGTCGGTGCGCAGTTCCAGCGGGTCGCAGAAGTCATCGTCGAGCCGGCGCATGATTGCGTGAACCCGGCGCAAGCCACTCAGGGTTTTCAGGTAGACCGTGGCATCCCGCACCGTGAGGTCGCCGCCCTCCACCAGCGGGTAGCCGAGTTGGCGCGCCAGATAAAGGTGTTCGAAATAGCTCTCGTTGAAGCGTCCTGGCGTGAGCAACACGATCAGCGGTGCTTCGTCATCACGGGGTGCCTGCCGGGCCAGTGTTTCCTGGAGCGTGCGGAAGAATCCGGCCAGATGCTGCACTTTCAAATCGCGATACAGCTCGGGAAAGGCTCGGGAGACGATCGTGCGGTTTTCCAGGGCGTAACCGGCGCCGGACGGTGCTTGAGTCCGGTCCGCCGTGACCCACCAACGGCCATCAGGCGTGCGCGCCAGATCGACGGCGTACAGATGCAGAAAGGCCCCGTCGGGCGGCGCAATGCCCTGACAGGGCCAGAGGAAGTTGTTGTGCCCAAATACCAGCTCTGCCGGCAGCAAACCTTCGGCGATCAGGCGTTGCGGGCCATACAGATCCGCCAGTACCGCGTTCAACAGACGCGCCCGTTGAGCGATCCCGGCGGATAACTGCGCCCACTCATCAGCGGCAATCACATGCGGTAGCAGATCGAGCTCCCACGGCCGGTCTGCGCCCTTGGGGTCGGCGTAGACGTTGTAGGTCACGCCGTTTTCCTGGATCTGTCGGGTCAACAAGGCCTGACGCTGCACCAACTGCGATGGCGTACTGCGTTGCAATTGGTCGATCAACCGACGCCAGTGCGGGCGTACGCCGCCACTGTCGTCGAGCAGTTCGTGATAGGTGCCCGCCGTTAGCGGGTAGTGATCAAGCAGATCAGGCATGGAAAGCTCGGCAGACAGCAATGAACAGTCAGACTAACGCAGGCTCATGACACCCGGATATACGAAAAATCCGGGCGTCGCGTACGATTTAGAAACGTCGTAAATCGAGCGTCATCGGCAGCTCGTCGTTAATTTCCAGAATCGGTACAGGCAGTTTCCCTGGAGTGTGTCCGATGCGGAAAAACCGCGCCATGCGCCGGCTCTCGGCCTCATTGGCGTTCACCGGCAGGCTGTCGTAGTTGCGTCCGCCCGGATGGGCCACGTGGTATTGGCAGCCGCCCAGCGAGCGTTGCATCCAGGTGTCGAGCAGGTCGAACACCAGCGGTGCATGGACCGGGATGGTCGGTTGCAGACAGTTGGCCGGTTGCCAGGCGCGAAAACGTACGCCAGCGACAAACTCGCCGACCCGCCCGGTGGTTTGCAACGGCACCGGAATGCCATTGCAGGTCAGCAAATAGCGCTGTGGTGGAAGGCCGGTGAGCTTGACCTGCAAGCGTTCCAGCGACGAATCCACATACCGCACCGTGCCGCCGACTGCGCCCTCCTCGCCCAGCACATGCCACGGCTCCAGCGCCTGACGCAGTTGCAGCTCAATGCCATTGACCGCGTAATCGCCGACCTTGGGAAAACGAAACTCCAGATGGGCGGCGAACCACTCGGCCCGTACGGGATAACCGGCCGCATTCAGATCGACTATGACGTCAGCGAAATCCTGCTCGATAAAGTGCGGCAACAGGAATCGGTCGTGCAATTCAGTGCCCCAGCGCGCCAGTTTCGGCGGCGCATAAGGCTCACGCCAGAACCGCGCCACCAGCGCCCGCAACAACAGCTGTTGAGCCAGGCTCATGCGCGCGTGCGGTGGCATTTCAAAGGCACGCAATTCCAGCAAACCAAGGCGTCCGGTCGCACCGTCCGGCGAATAGAGTTTGTCGATGCAGAACTCGGCGCGATGGGTATTGCCGGTGACGTCGATCAGCAGATTGCGCAGCAGCCGGTCCACCAGCCACGGCGCGCACTCTTCGCCCGGTTCAGGCATCTGCGCGAAAGCGATCTCCAGTTCATACAGCGCATCGTTACGCGCTTCATCGACGCGCGGGGCCTGAGAGGTCGGGCCGATGAATAGTCCGGAAAACAGGTAGGACAGTGACGGATGGTTATGCCAGTAACTGATCAGGCTGCGCAGCAAGTCGGGGCGGCGCAGAAACGGTGAGTCGGCCGGGGTCGCGCCACCCAACACGAAATGGTTACCGCCGCCGGTCCCGGTGTGCCGGCCGTCGATCATGAATTTTTCGGTGGTCAGTCGGGTCTGGCGCGCTTCTTCGTACAGAAACTCGGTGCGCTCGACCAACTCGTCCCAAGTCGCGGACGGTTGCACGTTGACTTCGATTACGCCCGGATCCGGGGTGATGCGGAAGTTGCTCAGGCGCGGATCGCTCGGCGGTTCATAGCCTTCCAGCAATACCGGGCAATGCAGTTCCTGAGCAGTGGCCTCGATGGCGGTGACCAGTTCCAGATAGTCCTCGACCCGCTCCAGCGGCGGCATGAACAGGTACAACCGCCCTTCCCGGGCTTCGGCGCAGAACGCAGTGCGCGTAAGCCAGTCGGCGGACTCGTCGATTTTTGGCTCGCGCTCGACCGCTTCGGCCGGCGCGCCTGGACTGTTCAACGCAATGGTGTCGGGCAGCGCGGCGAACGCCTGGTTCGGATCATTGGGATGAATGAACGGATACTCCGCCGCTTTCACCCAAGGCTGCGAGCCGAGCGGCAAGCGATAACCCAGCGGCGAATCCCCCGGCACCAGCCGACAGTGCTCGTCGCGCAGATACCAGCGACCGCTTTGCCATTGATCGCCCTTGGCGGTGCGCGCCAGCGGCAGGACCTGGCCGATGACTTTATCCAGGCCTTGGCTGAAGACTTTACGCAGTCGCGCACGCTCCAGCGGTTCTTCCAGACGTGAGTCTTCGGCGCTGACGTTCTGCGGCAAAGTGCCTTCGCGCCAGAGGTAATAGAAATTGTCTTCGTAGGCTGGAAACACAAAGCGTGTCGGAATCTTCAGCCGTTCGGCGACAGTTGCCAGAAAACGCCCGGCCAGTTCGCCATCGGCGCCGTAGTCTTCCTGCTCCTCGGCGATCAGCGCGCTGTTGTGCCAGATGGGCACGCCGTCACGACGCCAGTAGCAGTTCAGTGACCAGCGCGGCAATTGCTCGCCGGGGTACCACTTGCCTTGGCCGAAATGCACCAAGCCTTTGGGGGCGTAGTGTTTACGCATACGCTGGAACAGCTCGGCGGACAGCAGACGCTTGTCCGGCCCGAGCGCTGCGGTGTTCCATTCGGCACCGTCAGGGTCGTCGATGGAAACGAAGGTCGGCTCGCCGCCCATGGTCAGGCGCACATCGTCTTCCAGCAGATCGGCATCGATCTGCCGGCCCAGTGCCTGAATCGCCTGCCACTGGTCTTCGGTGTAGGGCTTGGTGACGCGCGGGGCTTCCCAAATCCGCTCCACGGACATTTCGTGGGTGAACTCGCACTCGCACGGTTCCACCAAGCCGCTGATAGGAGCCGCAGAGCCCGGATCGGGGCTGCACGCCAACGGAATGTGGCCTTCGCCGGCAAACAGCCCTGACGTCGCGTCCAGGCCGATCCAGCCAGCACCCGGCAAATACACTTCGCACCACGCGTGCAAATCGGTGAAGTCCACGTCAGTGCCTGAAGGCCCGTCGAGACTTTTGACGTCGGCGGTCAGCTGAATCAGGTAACCGGAGACAAATCGCGCGGCCAGCCCGAGGTTTCGCAGCAATTGCACGAGTAACCATGCCGAATCGCGGCAGGACCCGGAGGCTTGCTCAAGGGTGTGCTCGGGCGTCTGCACCCCCGGTTCCATGCGTATCAGGTAACCGATGTCTTCGCTCAAGCGCTGGTTAAGCGCGACGAGGAAATCCACGCTCGGCAGCGGCGTGCGGTCGATGCCGTCCAGATAGGCCTTGAACGTCGGCGTCAGGGGCAAGGTTTCCAGGTACGGCGCCAACTCCTTGCGCTCGTCTGCGGCGTAGGTGAACGGGATTTTTTCTGCGTAAGGCTCAAGGAAGAAGTCGAAAGGATTGAAGACCGCCATCTCTGCCAGCAAGTCGACTTCGATCCGCAGCTCATCGGTTTTTTCCGGAAACACCAACCGCGCCAGGTAATTGCCCTGGGGGTCTTGTT
Source organism: Pseudomonas sp. P5_B2 (assembly GCF_056400445.1). Classification (NCBI taxonomy): domain Bacteria; kingdom Pseudomonadati; phylum Pseudomonadota; class Gammaproteobacteria; order Pseudomonadales; family Pseudomonadaceae; genus Pseudomonas; species Pseudomonas sp. P5_B2. The sequence goes on from NZ_JBFULH010000129.1 coordinate 6,619, forward strand.
GCCAGTTGATGAAGTGCTGCTCTGGCGAGACTTTCAGTGCGTAGGAAAGTATCCGCGTGCGGCTGTGAGCGGCCGGGCGCAGGCGAACGATCTGCGGACCGAGCTCGACAGCGCGGTCATAGCGGTAATGTGTGACGTGGTGCAATGCGACATGAATCGACACGGCGTGCCTCCTGCGAGCCCTAAGCGTTATCGAAAGCGCGCAAGACTTATGCCATCGCGGCAACGCTGGCGCTTTCTCCGTTTGCTTGAGGCAGTACAGCACCAAAATCGGGCGATGGGAGAAATTGGTTGGGGGCAGTTGCACGCAAATGTTGCGAAGGGGGTGATCGTYCCCACGCTCCGCGTGGGAATGCAGCCCGTGGCGCTCCGCGTCACTGGACGCGGAGCGTCCCTTGAGGCATTCCCACGCGGAGCGTGGGAACGATCAGGTTGGCGTTCTGTTCAGCTCAAGCGACGCTTAGCGCGGAACAACCGGCTTGCGGGCGGGTTTAGGGCCTTTGCCTTTGGCTGCGTCCTTGCGATCCTTGGCCGCCTGCTGGTTGCGGGCGAACGCCGCCGCCTTGGCTTGTTCACGCTTGTCCCACGGATTACCGCCATCGCTGGCACGCGGCGGCAAGCCGGTGTGCTGGGTCAGGATTTTGGTGGTCTTTTCCCCTGCAACCTTGTGGCTGCCGGCCGGTGTCGAGTTCTTGCGACGGGCACTCTGGTAGCTATCGGTCGCCGGCTGGTGCAGCGGGATCAACTGGTTCTTGCCCGGCCCGATCAAATCGGCGCGGCCCATGCGGGTCAGCGCTTCACGCAGCATCGGCCAGCCTTTCGGGTCGTGATAACGCAAGAACGCTTTGTGCAGACGACGCTGCTCTTCGCTCTTGACGATGGTCACGGCGTCGCTCTTGTAAGTGACCTTACGCAGCGGATTCTTGCCCGAGTGGTACATCGCGGTGGCGGTGGCCATCGGCGACGGGTAGAACGCCTGCACCTGGTCGGCACGGAAGCCGTTGCCCTTGAGCCACAGGGCCAGGTTCATCATGTCTTCGTCGGTGGTGCCCGGGTGGGCGGCGATGAAGTACGGAATCAGGTACTGCTCTTTCCCGGCTTCCTTGGAGTACTTCTCGAACATGCGCTTGAACTTGTCATAGCTGCCGATGCCCGGTTTCATCATCTGGTTGAGCGGACCTTCCTCGGTGTGTTCCGGGGCGATCTTCAAATAACCACCGACGTGGTGAGTCACCAGCTCTTTGACGTATTCCGGCGACTCGACCGCGAGGTCGTAGCGCAAGCCGGAAGCGATCAGAATCTTCTTCACACCCGGCAAGGCACGGGCGCTGCGATACAGCTGAATCAACGACGAGTGGTCAGTGTTCAGGTTCGGGCAGATGCCGGGGAACACGCACGATGGCTTGCGGCACGCGGATTCGATTTCCGGGCTTTTGCAGGCAATGCGGTACATGTTCGCGGTAGGACCGCCGAGGTCGGAAATGACGCCGGTAAAGCCTGGCACCTTGTCGCGGATCTCTTCGATTTCGCGAATGATCGACTCTTCGGAACGGTTCTGGATGATCCGGCCTTCGTGCTCGGTGATCGAGCAGAAGGTGCAGCCGCCGAAGCAGCCACGCATGATGTTCACCGAGAAACGGATCATGTCGTAGGCGGGGATCTTTTCCTTGCCGTACGCCGGGTGCGGAATGCGCGCATAAGGCATGCCGAACACGTAGTCCATTTCTTCAGTGGTCATCGGAATCGGCGGCGGGTTGAACCAGACGTCGACTTCGCCGTGCTTCTGCACCAGCGCGCGGGCGTTGCCCGGGTTGGTTTCGAGGTGAAGCACGCGGTTGGCGTGAGCATAAAGAACCGAGTCGCCACGAACTTTCTCGACCGACGGCAGACGAATCACGGTCTTGTCGCGAGTCATTTTCGGGCTGGCAAGGATCTGCACGACCTTGGCTTCACTTGGATCTTCAACCGGACCCTTTTCCTGCTCGATGGCGCAGGCCTGAGTGTCCTGGGTATTCACATACGGGTTGATGATCTTGTCGATCTTGCCCGGACGGTCGATACGCGTGGAATCGACTTCGTACCAGTCTTTCGGCGTGTCACGACGGATGAACGCGGTGCCGCGCACGTCGGTGATGTCTTCGATCTTGTGGCCGTAGGACAGACGCTGGGCGACTTCGACGATCGCACGCTCGGCGTTGCCGTAGAGCAGGATGTCGGCGCAGGCGTCGATCAGGATCGAGTTGCGTACCCGGTCCTGCCAGTAATCGTAGTGAGCGATGCGGCGCAGGGAAGCTTCGATGCCACCGAGCACGATCGGCACGTGATTGTAGGCTTCCTTGCAGCGCTGGCTGTAAACCAGGCTCGCGCGGTCCGGACGTTTGCCCGCCAGGCCACCAGGGGTGTAGGCATCATCGGAACGGATTTTCTTGTCTGCGGTGTAGCGGTTGATCATCGAGTCCATGTTGCCGGCCGCGACGCCGAAGAACAGGTTCGGCTCGCCGAGCTTCATGAAGTCGTCTTTGGACTGCCAGTTCGGTTGGGCAATGATCCCGACGCGGAAGCCTTGCGACTCCAGCAGCCGGCCGATGATCGCCATGCCGAAGGACGGATGGTCAACGTACGCATCACCGGTGACGATGATGATGTCGCAGGAATCCCAGCCAAGCTGATCCATCTCCTCCCTGCTCATCGGCAGGAATGGCGCTGGACCGAAGCATTCGGCCCAGTACTTGGGATAGTCAAATAACGGCTTGGCTGTTTGCATGACGATGACCGGTGTTGAGATGAAAAATCGCGGGCGCGGAATATAGCACAAAAAATAACCAATTCCGACGGCTATGGTCGGAAATTGGTCAGCTTATCCCAAGGAAAAGTTCTGGGCCTTGATACAACCCACGTGGCGAGGGGGCCTTGCCCCCGTTGGGTCGCGAAGCGGCCCCTGTAATTCTCCAGTTAAAACAACCTCTCAGGTTTTACGACTGCTTCGCAGCCGAACGGGGGCAAGCCCCCTCGCCACAAAGGCTTGTCCCCACAGGTTTTATTCGTCGTCGAAGTTATAGCTGCCCGGCGCGAGGTTTTCGAAGCGGGTGTACTTGCCGATGAACGCCAGGCGTGACGTGCCGATCGGGCCGTTTCGCTGCTTGCCGATAATAATTTCGGCGATGCCCTTGTGCTCGGTTTCCGGGTGATAAACCTCATCCCGGTACACGAACATGATCACGTCAGCATCCTGCTCGATCGCTCCGGATTCCCGGAGGTCGGAGTTGATCGGGCGTTTGTTCGGCCGTTGCTCCAGGGATCGGTTGAGCTGGGACAACGCCACCACCGGGCAGTTGAATTCCTTGGCCAGGGCTTTCAAGGAACGGGAGATTTCGGAAATCTCGTTGGTGCGGTTGTCGCCGCCGGAACCTGGAATCTGCATCAATTGCAGGTAGTCGATCATGATCAGGGCGACATCGCCGTGCTCACGCACCAACCGGCGAGTCCGTGCGCGCATTTCCGACGGGCTGATACCGGCCGTATCGTCGATGAACAGCTTGCGGTCGTTGAGCAGGTTGACCGCTGAGGTCAGGCGCGGCCAATCATCGTCGTCCAGGCGACCGGCCCGAACCTTGGTTTGGTCGATACGGCCGAGGGACGACAACATACGCATGATCAGCGATTCACCTGGCATCTCCAGCGAGTAAACCAGGACGCACTTATCGCTGCGTAACACGGCGTTTTCCACGAGGTTCATCGCAAAGGTGGTTTTACCCATGGATGGACGGCCGGCGACGATAATCAGGTCAGACGGCTGCAGGCCGCTGGTCATCTCGTCGAGGTCGGTGTAGCCGGTGGATAGGCCGGTGATGGCGTTGTCGGTGTTGAACAAGGTGTCGATACGATCGATTGCCTTGGTCAGCAGGTCATTCACGCTCACCGGGCCGCCGGTTTTTGGCCGGGCCTCAGCGATCTGGAAGATCTGCCGTTCAGCCTCGTCGAGAATCTCTTCAGCCGTGCGGCCTTCCGGGTTGAAGGCGCTGTCTGCAATTTCGGAAGCGATGCCGATCAACTGGCGCAACGTCGCCCGCGCACGAACGATCTGCGCATATGCCTTGATGTTGGCGACGGACGGGGTGTTTTTCGCCAGTTCACCGAGGTAACCGAGAC
>NZ_JBFULH010000130.1:0-10703 GCF_056400445.1 Pseudomonas sp. P5_B2
AAGCTACTCAGCATGACTAGTTCTGGTAGTTTTTGCTGATTTTCCCAGCCAATGCCTATTCATCAGGTACCCGTAACAGCTCAACCCCACACGCCCCTTCTACACTCAGTTCCAATTCTCCTCAAAACGCCAACCAAAAAGAGGCCTCATGACTAACCTCGAAGACCGTTTGAAGCAAGGCAAGGAGGCTCGCAAAAACTGCTCGCGCAGCGCTCAGGCGGCGATGGGGAAAGCAACGCGTGATCCTCTGCCGTTGATCAAGCGGTCCAGTGAGGGTCGAATCAAATCACTGGTCGAATTACGGTATGGCCGCATGCTCGTGTCGCCGTTCGCCTTCTATCGTGGCAACGCCTTGTTGCAAGCCCATGACTTGGCCGCCACACCCGACATGGGCCTGGTATCGACGATCTGTGGCGATTGCCACCTGATGAATTTCGGCGGTTTTGCCACCCCCGAGCGCAATCTGTTGTTTAGCGTCAATGACTTCGACGAAGCCCACCCTGGCCCTTGGGAATGGGACCTGAAACGCCTGGTGGCGAGTTTCATGGTCGCAGCCCGGGGCCTGCGCCATGGTGAGACGGTGGAAGAAACCGTTTGCCGCCAAGTGGTCGGCGCCTATCAGGAAACCATGCTTGAGTGCGCCCAACAAAGCGCACTGGAGAGCTGGTACGAGTCCATCAGTTACGATGACCTGCTCAAGCAGGCGAGCAAAGGCACGCTGGAGCATGTGGAGCGTGCCATCGCAAAAGCCGAACGGCGTACGCATGCCGAACTGCTGCCGAAAATCAGCGAACGTCACGCAAAAGGTCATCTGGTCATTCGCGATGACCTGCCGGAAATTTTCCACCTGCACAAAAACACCACGCTGCTGGATGCCGACGATGACTGGCTGCGCCTGTCGGACTGGCGCCCGTTGTACGACACGTTCATGAGCGATTACCGAACCACGCTGCAGGCGGACCGTCGTGAACTACTGTCACGTTTTCACGTTCACGATATGGCGTTCAAAGTGGTGGGCGTAGGCAGTGTCGGCACGCGTTGCCTGGTGGCGCTGATGACGGATGAACAAGAGTTCCCGCTGTTCCTGCAATTCAAGGAAGCGCGACGTTCGGTGCTAGCCGATTACGTGAAGGCGAAATCGCGTGTGCGACATAACGGTCAGCGAGTGGTTGATGGTCAGCGGTTGATGCAATCTGCCAGTGACCTGTTCCTCGGCTGGACCACCGGTCCCAGCKGTCGACACTTTTATGTGCGCCAGCTGCGCGACATGAAAATTTCAGCGGAACTGGAAACCTTCGACACCGAAGCGTTTGCAGCCTATGCACACTTGTGTGGTCGCGCCCTCGCTCGCGCCCATGCCAAATCATCCGGACACGCCTCGCAGATCAGCGGGTACATCGGCAAGAGCGATGCATTGGCAGAGGCGCTGATCAAATACGCAAAAAGTTACACCGACCAGAATGACCGCGACTACGAACGATTCCAGCAAGCCTGCCGCAAAGGGCAGTTTCGCGCGCGTTCGGAGGCGGACTTTGCGGCGGATCATTTGCCGTAAACGCTCTGCCCCGCGGGCGTTCATCTACATGAACTTTTCTTCACCCCGTCGCGCCTCAACAATCGGTACATTGCCCTCGCTCTTCAAGAAACTACAGTTTGCCCGCCCTCCCGCGGGCTTTTTTTTGCCTGAAAGAACGGACAACCTTTCACTGTCTGTTTTTCACACGGTGGTGGGTGGCGTAGCGTCCAGCGTGGTGCTCATGTCCGCTGACGCCGAACCCTTTTTCAGCACCGGCACGTCCAGTCTTGCCCGCCCGTAAAACGCCAGGGCCGTCAGCAAGCACGCCAGCCAAACGAAGATCCCGGCCCAGAAGGTGTGGGACATGTAGTGCCAGCCTTGCAGAACCCTTGTTGTTCCGTAGACGAAACCGAGCACCAACGAGAACCACAACACCGCTTTGGAATATCGCCACTGGTAGCGACGCGCAACGAAGTACAGCGCAAGCATGGTGAAACCACCCGACGCATGCCCACCCGGCCAGCAGCGGCCGTCGCCGGCTTCATGGAACAGCTGGAAGTTGTTGTACCACTCCATATGCGCAATCTTGCCACCGTAGAGGGTCGTTTCAATCGGGCAATACACGCTGGTGTGGGCCTTCAGGAAATGGATCACGCCGGTGCAGACGGAAAACGCCACCACCACAAAGATAAAGTCACGGCGATGGTCATAGGTAAACCGCAGCACGGGGGCGGCTTTGATCCGCTCCAGAAATTGACCGATACGCGGGCGCTTTTGCGGGTTGACCAGTGGCCAGGCAAACGAAAGAAACATGCCAATCAAGGCGATTTCAGCGGTCCAGTTGGGAATGATGCGCGCCCACTTGTGGGTGACTTTCTCGAAGAAGTGAACCTTGTCGAGCGGGAAGGTCTGGGTGACCGGATCAAAAAAAAGATTGTTGAAGGCGATGTCGATGGTAGTCATGTCGAACATCAGGAAAACCGCAGCTGCGCAGACTAGCGCAATACCGAAGTTCACCCAGTAAAAGCGGTGTCGGGAAAAATTCAGCATTGTTAGTCCTGATCTAGAGGTAAATTCATTCGGTGGTCACCGTCTGCCAGTCGGAGGCGTCAATGAAGCCCAGCATATGTGCCGCTTGAGGCGTTGGCGCGGTGATAAACAATGAGGCGCCATAACCCAGGGTTGAGGTTGGCAACTTGAGGTCCTTTTCGAGTTGCGTCATGCATTCACTGTGGGTCACCAGAATCAGATTGCGGCCCGCTACTTTATGCGCCAAAGCATCACGCAACATAGTGCCCTTGCAACTGATTAGCCAGTCCTCCCCGACGCCTGTCTTGCTGAACATAAAATTGGCGGTCTGCRCAGCACGCAGAATCGGACTGTGGTAGATGTCGGCCTTGTTCAGCCCGAGGCGCTGGAACTGCGCACCCACACTGACCGCAACGCTTCGAGAGCGCTCCGTGATGCCATCGTTGCCCGCCAGGCAAGGGGCTGGGGAGTGATCGCAACGTTCGACATGACGAACCAGCACGATCATGTCGCCCTTGGCCCAGCCGTCCGCTAACGCCTTGGCGCCCGCGACATTGCCATGGGCAAGGTCCGGCACGCCGGCGGGCTGCAACAGCCATACCGTCAACGGGATCACCAGCAGCGCGGAAGCCAGCATCACTGCCACATTGCGATAGCGGGCATAGCGGCTCAAATCAATCGAGCGTTTTATCCCGAGCAGGTTCAGTCTCAATTCCACATCAAACCGCCTCGCCGGCACGTACAGCTCTCATTTAATCCCGAGAGGTTAACGAGCCGTGCGTTGGCAAGCGGTGAACGTAATGTGAAAAAAAGCTTAAAACCTGCGCAAAGTCTTGTTACAGGATCAGCCTGACAAAATCCTTTCAGCTCTCGCAAATGCGGCCGATACAGACCTGCTACCTACCTTGCTGGCGCCAAAAAAAAACAATCTTCCAGCCAATCGATGATCAAGAAGCACAACATTCCTGGAGGAATTGATGAATAGCTGGTTCGGCAATATCAGCGTGAACATGAAACTGGGCCTGGGGTTCGGCCTGGTCCTGGCCCTGACCTGCGTCCTCGCCCTGACCGGCTGGACGAGCCTGGGCAGCTTGATCGATCGCAGCAACTGGATGAGCGACATCACCCAGCTCAACGCCGGCCTGACCAAGCTACGCGTGGTGCGCCTGCAATACATGCTGACCAATGGCGACGAAACCGCCGCACAGAACGTACAGACCACCCTCGATGCCTTCTCGGCCCAGCAACAAGCATTGCTGTCGACCTTCAAGAGTCCGGAAAACCTCAAGCTGCTTAAGGAGCAAGGCACCGTCATTGCGGCGTACCAAACCTCCCTGAATAAAATGCGCAGCGCCTACCGCACTGGCAACAATGCCCGCGACGCCATGGCAGCCCATGCTCAAACCGCCAGCACCTTGATCGAGGCCCTCAGTTCCCGGGTGCAGCAAATGCCCCTGGATGATCAGCGTTTCGAACAATTCCAGGCCATCACAGCCGCCAAGGAAGCGTTCATCCTGACCCGCTACGAAGTGCGCGGCTACACCGCCACCACTAACGTCGAGACCGAGCAAAAAGCCGTCGGCCAATTGGATGCGGCGATTACCAGCCTCAAACCACTCAATGTGCAATTTGCCGAGACTCAGTTAGATGCCCTGCGTCAGCTGGAAACCGCGCTGGCCAACTATCGAAGCGCCTTGCAGGCTTATAAAGCGGCCAACACCGACGTTGTGCAGGCGCGCAAGGAAATGACCGAACAAGGCGCCGCTATCGTGACCCTGAGCGAACAGCTGTATCAGATTCAGCTCGATCGCCGCGATGCAGAAAGTGCCCAGGCCCGCACTCTGCAATTGATCAGCACCTTGCTCGCGTTGCTGGTTGGCGCGATTGCCGCCGTGATCATCACTCGTCAAATCACTGGCCCGATTCGCGACACCTTGGCCGTGGTGGAACGCATCGCCAGCGGCGACCTGTCCCAGGACGTCAAAGTCACTCGTCGTGACGAACTGGGTGTGTTGCAGCAAGGCATCGCACGCATGGGCGTGACCTTGCGCGACCTGATCAGCGGCATCCGCGACGGCGTCACACAGATCGCCAGCGCGGCTGAAGAGTTGTCCGCCGTGACCGAGCAAACCAGCGCTGGCGTCAACAGCCAGAAGGTCGAGACCGATCAGGTCGCCACTGCCATGCACGAAATGACAGCGACTGTGCAGGAAGTCGCGCGCAATGCCGAAGAAGCTTCGCAAGCCGCTGCAGCGGCAGACGGCGAAGCGCGCGAGGGCGACAAAGTGGTCAACGAAGCCATCGCCCAGATCGAACGCCTGGCCAGCGAAGTGGTGCGCTCCACCGAAGCCATGAGTGTGCTGCAACGGGAAAGCGACAAGATCGGCAGCGTGATGGACGTGATCAAAGCCGTCGCCGAACAGACCAACCTGCTGGCGCTCAACGCCGCGATTGAAGCGGCGCGTGCCGGTGAAGCCGGTCGTGGTTTCGCGGTAGTGGCCGATGAAGTCCGTGGTTTGGCCCAGCGCACTCAGAAATCCACCGAAGAAATCGAAGGCTTGGTGGCCGCTTTGCAGAACGGCACGCAACAAGTGTCGGCGGTGATGAACAACAGCCGCACCCTCACCGACAGCAGCGTTGCGCTGACCCGCAAGGCCGGGGTATCACTGGAAAACATCACCCGCACCGTGTCCAACATCCAGTCGATGAACCAGCAGATCGCCGCCGCTGCCGAGCAGCAAAGTGCCGTGGCCGAAGAGATCAGCCGTAGCATCATCAACGTGCGCGACGTGTCCGAACAGACCGCCTCTGCCAGCGACGAAACTGCTGCGTCCAGCGTTGAACTGGCACGGTTGGGGAATCAGCTGCAGATGATGGTCAGCCATTTCCGCGTTTGACATTCACTTTTGATTGTTCCCACGCTCCGCGTGGGAATGCCGCAACGGACGCTCTACGTCCGCTCCTAAATGTGACGCAGAGCGTCACGGGCTGCATGCCCACGCAGAGCGTGGGCACGATCAAAAATCGCGAGCACGCTCGCTCCCACAGGTAAGGCGTCGAACACGAATTCTGTGACCAACCCATTACCCTGTGGGAGCGAGCCTGCTCGCGAATGCGTCAGGTGAGTCACCGCGTCCCGCKCTGGCGCAATGCCGACGGCATGAAGTACGCGTCTTCCGGCGCCGCTTGGGCGAAGTCCACGGTGGCCGGCTCTTCGTTGTCCAGGTTCTGCACGTAGTAACGACGCGCCTGCAAGTCATGGAAAACGTCCAGCGCACTCCAGGTGGTGGGCAGGTCGTAGAAATTTTTCAGGTAGGCCATCGACACCCGCCACAACTCCCCTCGCCCGTCGTATTGATCCACCAATGCTGCACCCCAACTGTCCTCGTCCAGAAACAGCACGCGCTTGGAGTAGATATGCCGCGAGCCCGGCTTGAGCGTGCCTTCGACCACCCAGACCCGGTGCAGCTCATAACGGGTGAATTGCGGGTTGAGGTGACCCGGTGTGAGCAACTGCGCGTACTTCACCTCAGGGCTGCCGACCTTGTAATTGTTGTAGGGGATGTAGACTTCTTGCTTGCCCTTGAGCTTCCAGTCGTAGCGATCTGGCGAGCCGTTGAACAGGTCGGTATCGTCCGCCGTGCGCRGGCCGTCGGATGAGGCGATCGGCGTGTCATACGCCAGGTTCGGTGCCCGGCGCACACGGCGTTGGCCGGCGTCGTAGATCCAGGCCTGACGAGGGTCCTTGAGCTGGTCCAGGGTCTCGTGAATCAACGCCGCACCGCCGGCCAGCCGGGCCGGGCTCTTCACGAATGCCAAGTAGTAAAACAGGATGTTTTTCAGGTCGGCAAACTGCCCGCCTGGGCGGTAATAGGTGAAGAGTCCCTCCTGCTGCGAGGTCACCAGCGCGAAGCTGCCGTTGCGCTGTACCGGCGCTTCGGAGGCACGACGGACCACATAGATGCCTCGATAACGGGTGATGTGGTTCCACAACACCTCAATCCCGTCCTTGGGCACTGGGAACGGCACACCGCCATAGGCATCGGCAAAACCGCTACCGCCCTCGAGCAGCTTGGCCGAGGTCGCATTCTTGAAGGTGTTGTCATACAGCCACTGCGGCGCCGAGCCCGACCGACGAGAGGGATAGACCGGCATCTGGAAGGTGTCTGGGTAGCTGTTGAACAGGGCGATCTGGCCCGGGCTGAGGTGGGCCTTGTACTGTTCAAGGTTGGCCTTGGTGATGGTGAACAGCGGCTTGTCTGCCGCGTACGGGTCCGGATGATGCTGGCCCGGCTTGTAGCCTGCTGGCGCTTGGGTGATACCGCCGGCCCAGGCAGGGATGGTTCCGCCGGCGTTGCCGGCACGCTCTGCCCCTAGCGGTGTCAGCGTGGTTTTCAATTGCTCGGCTTGCTGGGGCGAGATGGCGGCCAGCGCGTTGCCGGCGGCCAGGCTCAGGAACAGCGCCAAGGTGGTCTTGGTCAGTCGTGATAGGTGAAACATGGACGTTCTCCGAAATAAAACCTGCTGTCAGGGAGTGCGGTCTGCAATACACAAAAGATCCAATGTGGGAGCGGCGGTGCGGCGATCCGACTGGCTCGCGAAGAGGGCGACACATCCAGCACAAATGTCGCCTGAAACACCGCTTTCGCGAGCAAGCCCGCTCCCACACTTGATTTGCGTGTAGCACTTAAAGGAAGTACTTGAGGTTGAAGCCGACGTTGTCGCGGTCGCGCAGGCCGTTGTCCTGCCCACCGCCGTAGAATTCGGTGTATTGCAGCTCGGCCTCCAGCTTGTTCTGGTAGTTGGCCTTGATCCCCAGGGTGTAGGCCTTGCGGCCCTCGATGGTGTTGCCCGCCTGATAACTGTTGCCCTTGAAGTCGTCCTTGTAGACGACGTAGGGCGAGACGTTGACCCCGGCATACACGTCGTTCCAGGTGCCGTTGACCATCGCGGTGTAGCTGTAGGAATCGCGGTTGACCTGGTCGCTACGACGGCCGCCGGACACATAGGAAAAGTTACCGGTACCCGCGTAGTAACGGTTACTGCCGTCATAAGCGGTGTACTGCAGGTCACTGCCGCGCAGGTGCTCGGACGCCAGCTCGAACACACCGAACATCGAGTCGAACGACAGGCTCGGACCAAAGTTGTAAATGGTGCCCAGTGAGGTGTTGAACGCTTCCACCCGCTCAGCGTTGTTGATCTGGCTGTCGAGCGTGACTTGCTCCCCGCCAATGTTGATGCTCTGACCGCCTGCCAATGCGGCAGCGCCGTTGGCCAGGTCGCCGATCAGGTCGTTGGTGGCGGCGACCCCGATGGGCAGGTTCGGCCGATAGGCCACTTCACCGAACACGGACGCCTGGCCCAGGGTGGTGTTGAAACTGAAGCCGTACATGCGGATGTCTTCGGCGTAGCGACGATGAGCCTGAATATTGCCCATCACATCCACAGTCGCCAGGCCGTTGGCCAGTTGCCCCGCCTGACTGCCGGCGACACCGGTCAACAGGTTGGTCAGGGCATTCATGTCGATGCCCTGGTAACCCCCCAGATCGGCGGAGACCGTCGGTTCCTTGGCGTGGTAGTTGACCAGATACACCCCGAACTCGGTGCTGTTGAGTTCTTCTGCGATGTAGCGAAAGGCGAAACCGAACTGGCCGTCATTGCGCGCGTTGTCATCCTTGCCGACCGAAGCCACCTTGACGATATTGCCGAAGGTCGGGGTCACCCCGTTGGCATAAAGGCCAGTGGTACTCAGTGCCTGGTTAAGCAAGGGGTTGTTGCCCAGCGCGCTGTACAGGTTGATCACGTTGCCGAAGCCAGGCACCGGGGTGTCCAGCGCGGTATCGGTAAAGTTGTTGTAGCCGGTGTTGCCGCCGTCGGCGAACAGGTCTGTCTGCGAGTAGAAAGTGCCCACCGGGTCGATGCGGGTTTCTTTCCAGTTCGTCTGGTAGAAGCTTTCCATGGTCAGGGTGTCGGTCAGGCCGATGTTGAAGCTGAGCGCTTCCACCGGCACCAGCACTTCCTTGACTTCGGCGCCGGGCAAACGGTACTTGGCCGCGTCCACCGGGTTGGTGGTGTTGATCCCGCCACGATAGAAAATCCCCTCGCCCCAGTTGAACACCTGGCGCCCCAGACGTGCCGTGACCGGCATCTGCGCCACGTCCCAGTTGCCATAGACGTAGGCATCGAGCATCTCCACCCGGCTACCGGCAATGTCGCGGGTCTGGTCAGTGAAGTGGTCGTCCTGGGGGTAACTCTGGCTCGGTTGCGACGGGTTGTTGTTGCGGTAGTAATCGTTGCGCTTGTCCATCAGCTGGGTGTCATAGAACGCGGTGCCGCGCATGAACACCCCGTAGTTCTGATAGTTGGCCTCAAGCTCCGAGGTGATCTTGTACACCTCGGAAACCAGCCCGGTGTCGAAGTTGCGATTGCCGTCGTTGGTGTTGATGTCGTCGTTGTTTTTGTCCCTTCCCTGCACCCGCCACAAGCGGCCATAGGACAAGGTACTGTCGAAAGAACCGGTGACCTGATTGTCCAGCACGCTGAACTCCTCGGCCTGCACGCCATCGACCGCGCACAGTTGCAGCAGCCCTGCCAGGCCGACGCCGGGGAGCGCCGTGCCAGACAGGCGAAATCGAGTGCTCATGATCTATTCCTCTTCCCTGATTTTATTTTTTTTAGGTTTCTGTGTGCATGGGCCATGTTGCCGCGATAGCTATGGCGCCAATCCCGCACTGACATAAATCCGGCTGTGCGCGCCGAAATGCCCCAGCAGTTCGAACAGCTGTTGATTAAGTGCCGGATGGTCGAAGTCTTCGCGCTGCACCTGGTTACCGGCGCTGAAATCGCTGGTGATCACAGCCGTGTCCAGCCACTGCCCGATGGCTTCATCAAACGCTGCGGATTCGGCGGCAGACTCGGCACTCACCACTTCGCGCAGGTAGTCGACCGAGTACGGTGGGTAACTGGCGTCATGTGCGAGATCGGCATAAGCATCGAGCATCGGGTGTGCCTGACCGGCGCGCAGCAGGCGACGAAGCCAGGCCGACTGATATTTTTCCACCTCCATGTGGCGGGTGGCGACTCGTTCGATGGCCGCTTGCTTATCGGCGTCGAAGCCGGCCAGCGCCTTGCTTTCCATCAGCAGCAGGCTCATCAGTTCGACGCCGGGCAGCGGCTTGGCGTGATAGGGCTGGGTCAGGTCCTGAACGTGGTGCAGGCCCCAACCGAGAAAACGATAGCCCCAGTAAGGATGGCCAGTGGCAAACGCCAGTCGCGCCAAACCCATGTACTGGTCGGCGCGCCAGTCCGGCCAACTGCGCTGAAGAAATCCCGCGGCGGCATACACCATCGCACTTTCATGGAAGAACCCCATATGGAACGGCGCCTGGGAGCTGTACTGAAACCGGGCATCGCCGAAAGATTGCGAGCCGAAGCCGTACAACGAGCCCACCTCGCCAGGGTTGTCGCTGAACAGATTGATGTCGTGGCCGTAATCAGGCTCATCGGCGGCGCTGGCCAACACGGCCAAGGGCGCTACTTTTTCGCCGTCAGCCACGTGGATGAAACGCTGGCGATTCCACGGCGAGAGTGTCTGCTCGACCATGACCTGCTCGGCCTTGAGGTGTTCACGCTCGGGCAGATCCTTGCCCGGTAGTGGCTGGATGACCATGGCAAGATGAATCCGCGGATTGATCCGTAACGCGGTGAGGAAGTCATGGCGCAGATTGTCCCCAGGCACCGCTGGCAATCGCAGGCTGTCGGGACGCGGCGGGTACCGGGCGAAGTGCTCACGGGCGAAGCGTTCCTGATCGTCCAGCAGCGTGGACACGGCTTGGTATTGTTGCGCGAGAAAGTGCTCCAGTGGCTCGACTTCAACCTGCGGGGCTGTGCGCAAGGCCGGCAGATCCTGCAACGCCAGGTAGCTGCCGACCGTATGGTTGGACCAGCCCCATGCCATCGGCGCCGTTCCACAAAGCAGCAGCAGGAGGAATGTCAGCTTCATTGCTTTTGGTTCTTATTGGATGTGCAGTGGGGGTTGAGCCTAACAACCGACCCCGCCCCTGACACTGTCCAATCTCACCAGAAAAGTTCTCCGATGGCGCCACACATCAATACAAAAAACAGCGCAGATCATTGTGGGAGCGAGCCTGCTCGCGAA
>NZ_JBFULH010000131.1:0-10572 GCF_056400445.1 Pseudomonas sp. P5_B2
ACAACGCTGAATGGTGGGGGCTCCCGCACTGGTTGCTGAATGAACCGGAAGCCATTGTGGGAGCGGGCTTGCTCGCGAAGACGGACTGACATTCAACATTGATGTTGACTGATACACCGCCATCGCGAGCAAGCCCGCTCCCACATTTGATCCGGTTTCAGGTCAAACCCGGTGCCAAGCCCCACCCTTTGTAATTACCGTGACCGAGTCCTGACGATGAACACAGAATTTCGTAAACAGCTACCCGGCAGCCATCTGGATTACTTCGACGTCCGCGCGGCAGTCGAAGCCATTGCCCCTGGCGCCTACGACACCCTGCCGTACACCTCGCGCGTGCTGGCGGAAAACCTTGTGCGTCGCTGCGACCCGGCCACGCTCACCGAATCCCTGAAGCAATTCATCGAACGCAAGCGCGACCTCGACTTCCCGTGGTTCCCGGCGCGCGTGGTGTGCCACGACATTCTCGGCCAGACCGCTTTGGTCGACCTCGCCGGCCTGCGTGACGCCATCGCCCTGCAAGGCGGTGACCCGGCACAAGTGAACCCGGTGGTGCCGACCCAATTGATCGTCGACCACTCCCTGGCCRTCGAGCGCGGTGGTTTTGATCCAGAGGCGTTCGAGAAGAACCGCGCCATCGAAGACCGCCGCAACGAAGACCGTTTCCACTTCATCAACTGGACCAAGAAGGCGTTCAAGAACGTCGACGTGATCCCGCCAGGCAACGGCATCATGCACCAGATCAACCTGGAGAAAATGTCTCCGGTGATCCAGGTACGTGACGGCGTGGCGTTCCCCGACACTTGCGTCGGCACCGACAGCCATACCCCGCACGTTGATGCGCTGGGCGTGATTGCTATCGGCGTCGGTGGTCTTGAAGCCGAGAGCGTGATGCTCGGTCGTGCTTCCTGGATGCGTCTGCCAGAAAGCGTCGGCGTCGAATTGACCGGCAAGCTGCAACCGGGCATCACCGCCACCGACATGGTGCTGGCGTTGACCGAGTTCCTGCGTCAGCAAAAAGTGGTTGGCGCATGGCTGGAGTTCTTCGGTGAAGGCGCTGCGGCGCTGACCCTGGGCGACCGCGCAACCATTTCCAACATGGCCCCGGAATACGGCGCCACGGCCGCGATGTTCTACATCGACCAGCAGACCATCGACTACCTCAAGCTCACCGGCCGTGAAGACGATCAGGTGCAACTGGTCGAGAATTACGCCAAGGTCACTGGCCTGTGGGCTGATAGCCTGAAGGGCGCGCAATACGAGCGCGGCTTGACCTTCGATTTGTCCTCGGTAGTGCGCAATATGGCCGGCCCGAGCAACCCGCACGCCCGTGTGGCGACGTCGGATCTGGCCGCCAAAGGCATCTCCGGTCAGTGGGATGACGTGCCTGGCCAAATGCCGGACGGCGCTGTAATCATCGCGGCCATCACCAGCTGCACCAACACCAGCAACCCGCGCAACGTGATCGCTGCGGGCCTGCTGGCGCGCAATGCCAACAAGCTCGGCCTGACCCGCAAGCCTTGGGTGAAATCGTCCCTGGCACCGGGTTCGAAAACCGTCGCGCTGTACCTGGATGAAGCCGGTCTGACCGACGAACTGGAACAGCTTGGCTTCGGCGTCGTCGCCTTCGCCTGCACCACCTGCAACGGTATGTCCGGCGCCCTGGACCCGGTGATCCAGCAAGAGATCATCGATCGCGATCTGTACGCCACTGCCGTCCTGTCCGGTAACCGCAACTTCGACGGCCGGATTCACCCGTACGCCAAGCAAGCGTTCCTCGCTTCGCCGCCGCTGGTGGTCGCTTATGCCATCGCCGGGACCATCCGGTTCGACATCGAAAAAGATGTGCTGGCTGTGGTCGATGGCAAGGAAATCCGCCTGAAAGACATCTGGCCAAGCGACGAAGAAATCGACGCCGTGGTCAAGGCATCGGTGAAGCCTGAGCAGTTCCGTCAGGTCTACATCCCGATGTTCGCCATCCACGAGGACACCGGCCCGAAAGTAGCGCCGCTGTACGACTGGCGCGAAATGAGCACCTACATCCGTCGTCCGCCGTACTGGGAAGGCGCGTTGGCCGGTGCACGTCCGCTCAAGGGCATGCGTCCATTGGCAGTTCTGCCGGACAACATCACCACCGACCATCTGTCGCCGTCGAACGCGATCATGCTGGACAGCGCCGCCGGTGAATACCTGGCGAAAATGGGCCTGCCGGAAGAGGACTTCAACTCTTACGCGACTCACCGTGGTGACCACCTGACCGCACAACGTGCGACCTTCGCCAACCCGAAACTGTTCAACGAAATGGTTCTGGAAAACGGCAAGGTCAAGCAAGGTTCGCTGGCCCGTGTCGAGCCGGAAGGCAAAGTTATGCGCATGTGGGAAGCCATCGAAACCTACATGGAACGCAAGCAGCCGCTGATCATCATCGCCGGCGCCGACTACGGTCAGGGTTCGTCCCGTGACTGGGCGGCCAAAGGCGTACGTCTGGCGGGTGTGGAAGCGATTGCCGCTGAAGGTTTCGAGCGCATTCACCGCACCAACCTGGTGGGCATGGGCGTGTTGCCGCTGGAGTTCAAAGCCGGCACCGACCGTCACACCCTGGGCATCGACGGCAGTGAAACCTACGACGTGATCGGTGAGCGCACACCGCGCGCTGAACTGACGCTGGTGATCCATCGCAAGAATGGCGAACGCGTCGATGTGCCGGTCATGTGCCGCCTAGACACCGCTGAAGAAGTGTCGATCTACGAGGCCGGCGGCGTGTTGCAACGCTTCGCCCAGGACTTCCTCGAAGAGACGGCAGTCGCCGTTTAACACACACGCTGTACGGACACGGGGCTTTAAGTCCCGTGTCTGTTTTCAAGGTAAGGAGTAACGAGCACATGGCTCACGCAGCTCAGATCAAAATCCCTGCCACCTACATGCGTGGCGGCACCAGCAAAGGCGTGTTTTTCAGCCTGAAAGACCTGCCCGAAGTGGCACAAATTCCCGGCCCGGCCCGTGATGCTTTGTTGCTTCGCGTGATCGGCAGCCCCGACCCGTACGACAAGCAAATTGACGGCATGGGCGGCGCAACCTCCAGCACCAGCAAAACCGTGATCCTGTCGAAAAGCATCAAGGCCGATCACGATGTGGATTACCTGTTCGGTCAGGTGTCCATCGACAAGCCATTCGTGGACTGGAGTGGCAACTGCGGCAACCTGACGGCGGCGGTGGGTTCGTTTGCTGTCAGCAACGGCCTGGTGGATGCCAGCCGCATCCCGCATAACGGCGTAGCAATTGTTCGCGTTTGGCAGGCTAACATCGGCAAGACCATCATCGCCCACGTGCCGATCACCAACGGCGAAGTACAGGAAACCGGTGATTTCGAACTCGACGGCGTGACCTTCCCGGCCGCCGAAGTGCAAGTCGAATTCCTCGATCCGGCGGCAGAAGAAGAGGGTGGCGGTGGTTCGATGTTCCCCACTGGCAACCTGGTAGACGACCTCGAAGTACCCGGTGTGGGCACTTTCAAGGCGACCATGATCAATGCCGGCATCCCGACGATTTTCGTCAATGCCGAGGACATCGGTTACACCGGCACCGAACTGCAGGGCGCGATCAACAGCGATCCGAAAGCGCTGGCGATGTTCGAGACGATTCGTGCTTATGGCGCACTGCGCATGGGCCTGATTTCGAATCTCGACGAAGCGGCCAAGCGTCAGCACACCCCGAAGGTGGCCTTCGTGGCCAAACCGGCGGACTACGTGTCGTCCAGCGGCAAAACCATTGCGGCCGCGGATGTCGACCTGCTGGTACGTGCATTGTCGATGGGTAAATTGCACCACGCGATGATGGGCACTGCGGCTGTGGCCATCGGCACGGCAGCGGCCATTACCGGTACGTTGGTGAACCTCGCGGCAGGCGGCATTGAACGCAACGCTGTGCGCTTCGGCCATCCGTCGGGCACGTTGCGTGTTGGCGCCGAGGCCAGCCAGGCGAACGGTGAATGGACCGTGAACAAAGCCATCATGAGCCGCAGTGCGCGGGTATTGATGGAAGGTTTTGTTCGCGTACCGGGCGACTCGTTCTAACCCCTGTGGGAGCGAGCCTGCTCGCGATGACAATAGAGCAGGCGACGCAGAATTACTTGAACCGCCGCTCCACGCCTTTTTCTACGAGAATTTTCGCGGAAATCTCTTCCACCGAAAAATGCGTGGAGTTGATGTGCGGGATGTTCTCGCGGCGGAACAGGTTTTCCACCTCGCGCACTTCAAATTCGCACTGGGCATAGCTTGAATAACGGCTGTTAGGCTTGCGCTCGTTGCGGATCGCGGTGAGGCGGTCCGGGTCGATGGTCAGGCCAAACAGCTTGTGCTGATGGGCGCGCAGGGCGCTTGGCAGGGTCAGGCGCTCCATGTCGTCTTCGGTCAGCGGGTAATTGGCTGCGCGGATGCCGAATTGCATGGCCATGTACAGGCAGGTAGGGGTCTTGCCGCAACGCGACACGCCGACCAGGATCAAATCGGCCTTGTCGTAGTAGTGCGTGCGGGCGCCATCGTCGTTGTCGAGGGCGAAGTTCACCGCCTCGATGCGTTCCATGTAATTGGTGCTTGCACCGATGGAGTGGGATTTGCCCACGGTATAGGAAGAATGCTCGGTCAATTCCTGTTCAAGCGGTGCCAGGAACGTCGAGAAAATGTCGATCATGAAACCATTCGAGGTCGCGAGGATCTCACGGATGTCCTGATTGACGATGGTGTCGAAGATAATCGGCCGGAAACCGTCGGTTTCAGCGGCTTTGTTGATTTGTTGTACCATGGCCCGCGCTTTATCCACGTTATCGATGTACGGTCGCGTGAATTTGCTGAAGGTAATGTTTTCGAACTGCGCCAGGAGGCTTTGACCCAGGGTTTCGGCCGTAATGCCGGTACCGTCGGAAATAAAGAAAGCAGATCGTTTCATTTGCACCTTGGGCCTTAAGCTAATGACGAATCTTGGATATGATAGGCGCGATTTGTCGGCCGCCAGTGGCCCGCATTCTCACTTATTTTCCAGGTCCAGGCCATACAGCCGCAAAACGCTCCTTTGAGCAGCCGGCTTCTGAGCTTTTCCAACACAGTTAGTGGAGAGATCACCTTGGTAGAGTACGTAGTTTCCCTCGATAAGCTCGGCGTCCATGATGTAGAGCACGTAGGGGGCAAGAACGCATCCCTGGGCGAGATGATCAGTAACCTTGCAGGTGCCGGTGTATCGGTGCCCGGTGGCTTCGCCACGACAGCTCAGGCTTATCGTGATTTTCTGGAACTGAGCGGTCTCAACGATCAGATCCACGCTGCCCTCGACGCCCTGGATGTCGACGATGTCAACGCCTTGGCCCGTACCGGCGCCCAGATCCGCCAATGGATCATGGAAGCCGAATTCCCCGAGAAGCTCAACGCCGAGATCCGCACTGCGTTCGCCACGCTGTCGGCCGGCAACCCTGAMATGGCCGTGGCCGTGCGCTCTTCCGCTACCGCCGAAGACTTGCCGGACGCATCCTTCGCCGGTCAGCAGGAAACTTTCCTGAACATCCGTGGTGTCGAAAACGTCATTCGCGCCGCCAAAGAGGTGTTCGCTTCGCTGTTTAACGACCGTGCGATTTCCTACCGCGTGCACCAGGGTTTCGACCACAAACTGGTCGCTCTGTCGGCTGGCGTTCAGCGCATGGTCCGCTCCGAGACCGGCACAGCCGGTGTGATGTTCACCCTCGACACCGAGTCGGGCTTCCGTGACGTGGTGTTCATCACCGGCGCCTACGGCCTGGGTGAAACCGTTGTACAAGGCGCGGTGAACCCGGATGAGTTCTACGTGCACAAAGGCACGCTGGCTGCCGGTCGTCCGGCCATCCTGCGCCGCAACCTGGGCAGCAAAGCCATCAAGATGATCTACGGCGAAGTCGCTACAGCCGGCAAGTCGGTCAAGACCATCGACGTCGACAAGGCGGATCGCGCGCGTTTCTGCCTGAGCGACGCTGAAGTCAGCGAGCTGGCCAAGCAAGCGATGATCATCGAGAAGCACTACAAGTGCCCGATGGACATCGAATGGKCCAAAGACGGCGACGACGGCAAGCTCTACATCGTTCAGGCCCGCCCTGAAACCGTGAAGAGCCGCACCCAGGCCAACGTCATGGAGCGTTACCTGTTGAAAGAAACCGGCACTGTGCTGGTTGAAGGTCGCGCCATCGGCCAGCGCATCGGCGCCGGCAAGGTCCGCATCATCAAGGACGTGTCCGAGATGGACAAAGTCCAGCCGGGCGACGTGCTGGTTTCCGACATGACCGACCCGGACTGGGAGCCGGTCATGAAGCGCGCCAGCGCCATCGTCACCAACCGTGGCGGCCGTACCTGCCACGCGGCGATCATCGCTCGCGAACTGGGCATCCCGGCCGTGGTCGGTTGCGGCAACGCCACCCAGCTGTTGAAAGATGGCCAGGGCGTGACGGTTTCCTGCGCTGAAGGCGACACCGGTTACATCTTCGAAGGCGAGCTGGGCTTCGACATCAAGAAAAACTCCGTTGATGCCATGCCTGACCTGCCGTTCAAGATCATGATGAACGTCGGCAACCCGGACCGCGCCTTCGACTTCGCGCAACTGCCGAACGCCGGGGTGGGCCTGGCCCGTCTGGAATTCATCATCAACCGCATGATTGGTGTTCACCCCAAAGCGCTGTTGAACTATGACGGTCTGCCGCAGGACATCAAGGACAGCGTTGACAAGCGCATCGCCGGATACGACGACCCGGTCGGCTTCTATGTCGACAAGCTGGTCGAAGGCATCAGTACTCTGGCTGCAGCGTTCACGCCGAAAAAGGTCATCGTGCGTCTGTCGGACTTCAAGTCCAACGAATACGCGAACCTGATCGGCGGCAAGCTATACGAGCCGGAAGAAGAAAACCCGATGCTGGGCTTCCGTGGCGCTTCGCGTTACATCAGCGAATCGTTCCGTGACTGCTTCGAGCTCGAGTGCCGCGCCCTCAAGCGTGTGCGCAACGAGATGGGCCTGACCAACGTCGAAATCATGGTGCCGTTCGTCCGTACCCTGGGCGAAGCCAGCCAAGTGATCGATCTGCTGGCCGAAAACGGCCTGGCTCGCGGTGAAAACGGTCTGCGCATCATCATGATGTGTGAACTGCCATCCAACGCGATCCTCGCTGAAGAGTTCCTCGAATTCTTCGACGGCTTCTCGATTGGTTCCAACGACCTGACTCAGCTGACGCTGGGCCTGGACCGTGACTCCGGGATCATCGCGCATCTGTTCGACGAGCGTAATCCGGCGGTCAAGAAGCTGCTGGCCAACGCCATCGCGGCGTGCAACAAGGCTGGCAAGTACATCGGCATTTGCGGTCAGGGTCCTTCGGACCACCCGGACCTGGCCAAGTGGCTGATGGAGCAGGGCATTGAAAGCGTTTCGTTGAACCCCGATTCCGTACTGGAAACCTGGTTCTTCCTGGCTGAAGGTCAGGCTTCGGCGTGATGTGAATGAAGCCCCGGTCAAGTGGCCGGGGCTTTAATTTGAGTAGGGCGGGCTCCAATTGGATGCCGCCCTTTTTTGTGCAAGAGCATTATGCAAAGCAGCAGCAACCTATTTCCTGTCGCCCTGATCAGCGCCGAAAGGCGTGGCGATCTGAGCGAAGATGTTTATCGATTGAAACCGGCCAACAGCCCGGACCCTAGCGTCGAGCTGGCCGTTACCCGCCTGGGCATGGCTGATGGGTCGGCGGGGCGCGGTGTGCCCGTGATTCTGTTGCACGGCAGCTTTTCCAATCGGCGCTTCTGGTTTTCCCCGAAAGGGTTGGGATTGGGTGCGTACCTGACGCGGCTGGGGTTCGACGTGTGGATCCCGGAGATGCGCGGCCATGGCCTGTCCCAGCGCAATCAGAACTACCGCAAGAACCGTGTCGCCGACTACGCTCGTTACGATCTGCCAGCCATTGGCGCGTTTGTGCATGAACAGAGCGGCCAGGTTCCGCACTGGATCGGTCACTCACTGGGCGGTATCACGCTGGCTGCCGCATTGGGCGGTGAGTACATTGGCGAGCCTGTGGTGGCGTCTGCGGCGTTCTTTGGTGCTCAGGTCAGCCGGACCTACTGGCCATTGAAAATTCCACCGGTGGAATGGAGCGGGCGGTTCATTCTCAAGCGCTTTGCGCAGCTGTCCGGTTCACGGCTCAAGCGCGGCCCGGAGGACGAGCCGATTGGCCTGGCCTTGGAAAGCATGCGCTGGTACGGTTTGTTTGGGCGATTCGGCGATACAGACAAGGACTGGTGGGCTGGCCTGGCCAATGTTGCCATGCCGGTGTTGGCCGTGAGCGCCGTTGGCGACAATCAGGACCCGGCGTGGGCATGCCGCAAACTGTTCGACCAGATCGGTTCCGAGCACAAACAGTTCATCAGCCTTGGTCGCGAGCTGGGGTTTGGCGACGATTTTGGTCACGTGGAAATGCTGGTCAGCAAAGCCGCTCAAGCCGAGGTCTGGCCGTTGGTGGCGCGTTGGCTGGGTGATCAACAGACGCCCTTGATGGGCGACAAGCCGGATCTGGCCACGGCAATTTGAAGCCGATGCTCTAACAAGGGCATTCCGCTCTGTTCGGCTTGCGGCTAAGATATGACGCATTGAGCTATTTTGGTCACGTTCGACACCCTCGATTGTCTTCCTCTTTACAGGAGTTTCTCGATGAACCATTACCTCACGCCTGACCTGTGCGACGCCTATCCGGAGCTGGTGCAGGTGCTGGAACCGATGTTCAGCAATTTCGGCGGCCGTGATTCTTTCGGCGGCGAAATCGTGACCATCAAGTGCTTCGAAGACAACTCGCTGGTCAAGGACCAAGCCGAGCTCAAGGGCAATGGCAAGGTGTTGGTGGTCGATGGTGGCGGTTCTCTGCGTCGTGCGCTGCTGGGCGACATGATCGCCGAGAAAGCCGCGAAAAACGGTTGGGAAGGGCTGGTGATCTACGGTTGCATCCGTGACGTCGATGTCATTGCGCAAACGGATCTGGGCGTTCAGGCCCTGGCTAGCCATCCGATGAAAACCGACAAGCGCGGTATCGGCGATCTCAACGTGCCGGTGACTTTTGCGGGTGTGACG
This sequence comes from Pseudomonas sp. P5_B2, assembly GCF_056400445.1. Taxonomy (NCBI): domain Bacteria; kingdom Pseudomonadati; phylum Pseudomonadota; class Gammaproteobacteria; order Pseudomonadales; family Pseudomonadaceae; genus Pseudomonas; species Pseudomonas sp. P5_B2. The sequence continues at coordinate 9,106 of NZ_JBFULH010000131.1, forward strand.
TTCCATCCAGGCCATTACATTTACGCGGACAACAACGGCGTGATCATTTCGCCAAGCCCGCTGAAAATGCCTGAATAAGTCAAAACCAACAAAGGGATGCGGATGTTCGAGGAAGAAAACGCGCAGTGGGGCCTGGTGCATGCCCTGGTGCTGGACGGTAAAGGCGGCGCGCGTTCGATAGCCCGGACTGAACTCGATGACTTGCAGCTACAGGCTCATGAAAGCTTGTGGCTGCACTGGGATCGCAGTCATCCACAAACCCAGACCTGGCTGCGTAAATCCAGTGGTCTGAGTGAATTCAGCTGTGACCTTTTACTCGAAGAAAACACCCGGCCGCGCCTGTTGCCCCTGCCGGACGCAGAACTGTTGCTGTTTCTGCGTGGGGTCAACCTGAACCCGGGCGCGGAACCGGAAGACATGGTCTCGGTGCGGATTTTCGCCTCGGCCCAGCGCGTTATCTCCTTGCGTTTGCGACCTTTGCGCGCCACCGATGAGTTGCTGGTGCAACTTACCGATGGCAAAGGACCGAAAACCGCCTCCGAACTCGTGCTGTATATGGCGCAGTACCTCACCAACAAAGTGCAAGATCTGGTCAGTTGCCTCTCGGAAGTGGTCGATGAGGAGGAAGAAAAACTGGATACCGACGAACGGTATACTCCTGAGCACGGCACCATTTTGCAGATCCGCCGCAGGGCCGCCGCGCTGAAACGTTTCCTTGCCCCACAACGTGAAATTTTCGGACAATTGACGCGGATCAAACTGCCCTGGTTTGTCGACGACGATGGCGATTACTGGAACGAATTGAACAACAGCCTGACCCGCTACCTGGAAGAGCTGGAATTGACCCGGGAGCGTGTGGGGCTGGTCCTTGAGGCTGAAGACAGACGCTTGAGCGTGCGCATGAATCGCACGATGTACCGCTTCGGGATCATCACCGGGATCTTTTTGCCGATGAGTTTTCTGGCTGGTCTTTTGGGGATCAACGTGGGGGGTATTCCGTTCTCTGACAGCCCCTATGGCTTCCTGGTTGCGTGCCTGATGATGGTCTCGGTGGCGCTTGGGCAGTGGTGGTTATTTCGACGTTTGCGTTGGGTCTGAGCTTGAGTCATGTGACCCGAGCAAATTTGACCGCGTCTTTCACAGACATCACGAGAGGTGCGTATGCACGATCCGTTTGAACAGTCTTTGCGTGACATGCTCAATGCATCACCCTCCACCCGGGACGATGATGCGTGCCTTGGGCGTGTACTGAAAACCGCCAACCGCCAGGTCGGCGCCGGTGATCTGTTCAGTCTCTTGGGCCGCTGGTTGCCCGCGCTGATGATTGCCCTCAATAACGGCTCGGCTCACGTCTCGCCGGTATCCCGTCTTCGTAAACCTACCGTTCGCACTGCTGATAAGGCTGATTAATATGGAACTTGATCTCTGGACTCAGAGCCTCGTCACTGCAATGACTGCGTTGTGGAC
>NZ_JBFULH010000132.1:0-11428 GCF_056400445.1 Pseudomonas sp. P5_B2
AGGCGGCTCTGGGCGATCGAGCGGATTCCCGTCACACGTGCGTGCAAGGTCGGGCCGCCGTCGAAAATGTCGATGTAGTGATCGGTCTCAAAACCTTCACGCATCAGGATGTCGAAGGTGATTTGCGCCCGTGGATGCACCTGGCCCATCGCCTCTTGAGCGGAGTCCGGCAGCAGCGGCACATAGATCGGGTAATGCGGCATCAGCTCGGCCAGGAACGTGCGGCTCTTCAGGCCGCACAAACGCTCGGCTTCAGCGTAGTTGAGGTCAAAAAAGTTGCGGCCGATGGCATCCCAGAATGGCGAGTCACCGTTTTCATCGCTGTAGCCCACGATTTCGGTCACCACGGAATCGGCAAAGCGTTCCGGATGGCTGGCCACGAACAGCAGGCGGCCACGGGAGTTGAGCTCGGCCCAAGGCGATCCCACCAGCTCGCGCTGCACGTAGAAACTGGTCAGCAAGCTGTTGCCGGTCAGGTCGTGGCACTGGGAGAGCACATGGATCTTGTTATGAATCTTCAGCTCRCGGGAAGCGTGCACGAAGGTTTCATTACGGAAGCTGTAGAACGGCTCGGAATAACCCGCCGAGGCCACGATGGCCGAGCAACCGGCCAGTTTGCCGGTGGTCGTGTCTTCAAGGACGAAGAAATAACTCTCKTCACCGTTGAAGCTGACTTCGGCGGCAAACGAAGCTTCGCTTGCGGCGATCTTGTCGCTCAGGCGTTCAACGTCATCCGGCAAGGAAGTGACACCAATCGGGCTATCCGCAGCCAGACGCTGTACCTCGCCCAGATCAGCCATTTGCGCGGGGCGCATCACCAGCATGGTGTCACTCCTTTCTCGAAAAACTCTTTGAGGAAAATAAGCCGGCCCGTCATTACAGACACTCGGATCAATGTGGGAGCGGGCTTGCTCGCGAAAGCGGTGTATCAGTCGACAATAATGCTGTCTGACCTACCGCTTTCGCGAGCAAGCCCGCTCCCACATTGATCAGGCTTGCGTCAACTTCGCTACGGCACGTTCGAAGCGGTCCAGACCGGCATCGATGTCCGCATCTTCAACCACCAGGCTAGGCGCAAAACGCACCACGTCCGGGCCGGCTTGCAGAATCATCAGGCCTTCACGTTCGGCGGCGTTGAAGATGTCCTTGGCTTTGCCTTTCCAGGCATCGCTCAGCACGCAGCCGATCAGCAAGCCCAGGCCACGGACTTCAGTGAAGAGACCGTATTTCTCGCCGATCTGCTCAAGGCGCGCCTTGAACTTATCGTGCTTGGCATTGACGCCAGCCAGTACTTCAGGGGTGTTGATCACATCTATTACGGCTTCAGCGACAGCGCACGCCAGCGGGTTACCGCCGTATGTGGTGCCATGAGTGCCGACAACCAGGTGTTTGGCCAGGTCTTCGGTGGTCAGCATTGCTGCGATCGGGAAACCGCCGCCCAGGCTCTTGGCGCTGGTCAGGATGTCCGGGATAACGCCGTAATGCTGGTAGGCGAACAGCTTGCCGCTGCGGCCCATACCGGTTTGCACTTCGTCGAATACCAGCAGTGCATTGTGCTCGGTGCACAGATCACGAGCGCCTTGCAGGTAAGCCAGTTCGGCCGGCAATACGCCACCCTCGCCTTGGATCGGTTCCAGAACCACTGCGCAGGTCTTGTCGGAAATGGCCGCTTTCAGTGCAGCCAGATCGTTGTACGGCACGTGGGTGATCCCGGTGATTTTCGGACCGAAACCGTCGGAATACTTCGACTGGCCACCGACGTTTACGGTGAACAGTGTGCGGCCGTGAAAGCTGTTCAGCGCGGCGATGATTTCGTACTTCTCACTGCCGTAACGATCGAAGGCGACGCGACGGGCCAGCTTGAACGCGGCCTCGTTGGCTTCGGCGCCGGAGTTACAGAAGAACACACGCTCGGCAAAGGTGGCGTCGATCAGCTTATGGGCCAGGCGCAGGGCCGGCTCATTGGTGAACACGTTGGACACGTGCCACAGCTTGTTCGCCTGCTCGGTCAAGGCACCGACCAGCGCCGGGTGCGCATGGCCCAATACGTTAACGGCAATCCCGCCGGCGAAGTCGATCAACTCGCGGCCAGACTGGTCCCAGACGCGGGAACCGGCACCACGCACGGGGATGAAAGCGGCAGGCGCGTAGTTGGGAACCATTACCTGGTCGAAATCGGCGCGTTGTACCGCAGCGTGCTCAACGGACATCGGAGTCTCCTGAAGAGGAACGCTCGCCTGAAACTGGCGAGCGATGGGGGGATTGTAAGGACAGTTTTCAGCCCGGCCTTGCCGCCAAGCGACAACTTCTTATAGCGCAAACCCCGGTTTCAGCCGGGTTTACGGCAATGCGACATATAGCGTCGCAAAGGCGCAGTTTAAACCGCCGACACAGGTTATAGGCAGGCTTGTCGACCGGTGCGGTAAATATGTACCGCACGCACTGCATCGTCGTCTGTTTTGCTTGAGCTCAAACCAAACGCTAAGGGACTAGCGCATGAATCAAGACGATTTTGAGCACGGCACGCAACCGGACACCCACTTTCATCATCTTTACCAAAACCTGCCCGCGTGGGTAATGGAGTCATCGGTCGAAACACGCAACGCCCTGAAGAACGCCAGCCTTCAAGCACCTCACTGGCACGCCACCGCGACGCGCCTGCAACATCAGGTGCTGAAAGCCTCAAGCCAGACACATTGGACCCATCGAAATCGTTTGGGCTCGAAGTTGGCAAATCTGCAAAACGCTCGGGATTTTGCCGAGTCAATTCTGGTGCCGGCCCTGAAAACCCGGTTCGACCTGGCAGTGGACGTCAAATCCACCTTTCTGCGGTTGTACATCCCTCAGACCACGTCCTGGTTTTCAATCAAAACTGGTGCCGCCCGCACCTGGACGGTCTCGTTGCTCGATGCCGCGCTGCACAACTTTCAACAATCAGAGACCGAGGCGGACGCTTATGAGCCGGCGTCGACCTTTATCACCAAGCCGTCGCCTACCGGGCAGTTCGACACCCTGCCGCAGGTCTCCCGCAAAATCACGGTTCAGGATTTTACCCGTTTGTGCCGGGAGCTGGACATCGGAGGCAAGTACAACGCCTATCTCAAAGACAACCTGGGACTGACCAACCGGGTAGCCGGGGCCGTTTTGAAGTCAGAGGTCATTAATACGAACAAAGCCGCGCTCAGGTCCGCATTGCAACTGGCCCACGTGCGCCAGGACATTCAGGACGACGCCTATAACGCGATCTTCCGATTGCTGGAAGGCCGCGCGGCAATGCCTCTGGACCGTCATCCACTCCACTGTCACGACCTGACAATGATGTCTTCATCGCTGACCGGTATTGTTATCTTCAGCGCCAAGGCTGGCCGGGCCACCCGCCCCACAAGAATAATCGCCTACCTACCTGATGATCCGGAACATCCGCTCAAACAATATCCCGACACTTTGGCCTTCATGAGCGAGTTAACCCGAAAGCTGCGCTCGCCCGATTACCAGACCTTCTTCAGCCGGTTCGTCGATCACCAGGAACGGGGTCACTTTTTCGCCGACCTCAATAGTCGCCTGCAAGCGGTGACATGGCATCAACACACCCCTGGCGACCCATTGCCAAGCTGGCGCGAAACGCCCATCGACAAACCTGACCTGCAATTTTCGATGACACCATTCAGAGCAGGCCTATGGAATCACCTGTACCAGCGACAACTGAACAAAATCATCAACGACGCCAGCACCCTCGCCGTCTCCACCGCTCGCGCCGATCAAACTGCGCGATGGGCGCTGTGGGACGCCTTAAGCAAAATTGCCGCGACGATCCTTGAAGTGGCGACATTCGTTGCCCTGCCTTTTGTGCCGTTTCTGGGCGAGTTGATGCTGGCCTATATGGCCTACCAGCTGCTCGACGAGACGTTTGAAGGGATCATTGACTGGGCCGAAGGGTTGAAAAAAGAGGCCTTCGGGCATCTGATCGGCATCGTCGAAACAGCGGTTCAAGTGGGAACATTCACGGTGGGCGGCGCCATTGCCGCCGGCACCTTCAGCCGGCTGCTTTCTCGCGAAACGGCGGCGCTTATCGCACCACTCAAACCCGTACCCGCGCCAGAAGGTAAAACCCGATACTGGAAGGCTGATTTAACGCCTTACGAACAAGCCTTCGAACTGCCCGCAGAGAGGAAGCCCGATCATCTGGGCCTGTACTACCACGGGAACAAGACGTTGCTGCCCCTCGAGGGAAAGCTCTACGCCGTGCAGCCGACTCGCGAAACCGGTCAGTTTCAGATTGAACACCCAAGCCGCGTCGACACTTATCAACCGTCGCTGCGTCACAACGGTCATGGCGCCTGGCAGACAGAACTGGAGCAACCCCTTCACTGGGACCGCGAAACCGTCATGCGGCGGCTTGGTCACAGTGTCGAATCACTTTCCAGCGCCGAGCGCGAGCAAATCCTTCGGATCAGCGGTTATCACGACAACGTTGTGCGCGAAACCCATGTCGAAAACCATCGACCTCCATCGCTGCTGACCGACACGATCAAGCGCTTCAAGATCGATCGGGATATTCAGTCGTTCATCGAGCAAATTGGCAGCGACGAACCTGAGCAATACCGCAAGGCCGATCCTGTCATGCAACAGGAACTGCTGAGCCGATACGACTCATGGCCCGCTGATACGCCACTGCCGGCACCGGAAGCCCAGACACAGGCGCTGCGAAAGCAATTAGCGGACATCGCCCGAAACTACCGCAAGTCGCTTTTCGAGCTTCGCTATCACGCACTGGAGAAAGCTGAAGATCTGCCGACCCGGCGATTGCTCGCCGACTTCAAGGAGCTACCGACCGATATCGCGCAGGAGCTGGCGAGCAATGCTTCAGGCAGCGAACTGCGACAACTGCACAACGGGCACATCCCTCAGCGCTTGAAGGACGTAGCAAAGAAAGCCCTGGAAGCGGCGCGCGCAACCCGAGCATATGAAGGGCTCTTTTCTGATTCGCTGGCAACCGCAGACACCCACACCCTGGCGTTGCACAGCCTGGATTTGCTACCCGGATGGCCGGCCAATATGCGCATCGAGGTGAAGGACTTTTCCCATGACGGGATCGTGCGCGACAGCATTGGCCCGGTCGATGCACCAATTCGCAAAACGCTGGTGCGCAGCGAAGACGGCAGTTATCAGGCGCATGATGACAATCAGGCACAGCAGGGTTCAGTAGACTTTTATCAAGCCATCCTTCAAGCGCTGCCCGAAACCGAGCGCACCACACTGGGCTTTGCCATTGGGGAAGGACCGACACTCAAACGGCGCATTGCCGAACATGCGCTGGACCACCCCCGACTTCGTACACTCTTTGCGAAAAACCCTCATCGAAAACCCTTCTATGACCCAACAACCATGCGCCTGCCTGGAGGAACGCAAGGTTACAGCCGCACTAACCGCTCGACACCAACGCTCAACGATAGGGTTCGCGAGGTTTACCCAAGCCTTGCACCGGAAGAACTCGAGTCCATGGTTCTCATGTTGCAGCGTCATCCCGATGGCGCTCGTGTAGAGCTTTCACGACTGGCCAATGAACTGGCCCGCCTGCATCAGGACTTAAGGCGCTGGATAAACGATGCACCCACCACACACCCGCAAACCCGACTTGCGTTGAGCGATTTGGACCGCGATATCGCACGCCGCAATCGCACACAGCTTGCCCAGGAAATCCAGCGCAGCTGGCGCCGCCAGTCCGAACGGGATTTTGATGCGCCGGATGGTAGCGGGCAGTATGTGCTGAGATTTGCAGAAACGATCCCGGGGGACTTGCCAACGCTGACTGCCGACTTCAGCCATGTGTCACTGCTTTCTCTGGAAGGCGATCATGCTGTGCAGGGATTACCTGAGTTCCTGAGCCGTTTTAATGGGCTTCGCCGCCTGGAACTGCGCCGTTTCGCCCTGACCTCTCTCCCCGATGCCATCCCTCGGATGTCGAACCTTGATGCACTGGTGCTCAGTGATTGCGGTATCAGGGTTAACGCCGCCACATGGTCGAAGCTCACGTCCCTGAACAAACTGGTCATGCTGGACTTGTACAAAAATCCGCTCGAAATCACGCCTCACATCAACTCGATGAATGAACTGGTTCATCTCGATCTAAGCAATACCAACCTGACCGACATCCCGATCGGTGCCCTGCAACATCCGAAACTCGACACCTTGCTGTTGATGAACAACCGGATCAACGAATTGCCAGCGCAATTGTTCGAGAGCCCGCTGTACGAAAAACGCGGTGTGCACCTTACGCACAATCCGATTTCCAATCGTTCATGGGAACTGGTCAAACAACACCATTTCGAGACGGCGTACGACATGGGCGTCTATGCCCCCGAGGCAGACATTGATCGCGTCAGGGCGCTGTACCCAGGCATGGAAGTTGAGCAAGCGAGCGAGTTTGTCTACGAATTGCCGGGCACGCTGGAGGATGGTCGKGCAGCACTGATGCACCTGGAGGAAGAACTGACTCGCTTGAGAACCGATTTGTCGGCCTGGACCGCCGACCTTCCGGCCCGACACCCTCTAACGGGCGAGCCTTTCAACGCGGCCCAACTATTGGCCGAGCACGCCAACCGCGATGAGTTCAAACAAACGCTGGAAAAGTGCTGGCAGCATGAATCCGAACTGGATGATCTCAGCATCTCTCTGGAGCCGACCTATGAGCTGACGATTCGTTCGATCATCAACGGAGAACTGCCGGCCCTGTATGCAGACTTCAGTCATGTGTCAGCGCTGGAACTGCAGAGTGCCGATGGCGTGACACGTATCGGCCTTTTCCTGAAGTCCTTCCCAAATCTCAAAACCCTCAAGCTGCGCAACTGCACCCTGGGCAACATTCCTGATGCCGTGTTCAACATGGGTCAGCTCAGGTCGTTGTCGCTCCCGCGCTGTCGCATTCGTTTGTCAGCAGAGTCGGTAAACGCATTGGCCGGAATGGAGCAACTCGACTACCTCGATCTGGGCTTCAACCCGCTGGGGCAAACACCTGATCTGACTCAAATGAAAGGCTTGGCGACGGCCTTGCTTCATGACACTGGAATCACCGAAATTCCACACGGTCTGTTCCAGCTCAACGAACTGGATTGGGTGGACTTGAGCGCAAACGCGATCACTGAAATTCCCAGTGATTTAACGGAGCTTCCCGTTGAGATCGCCGAAAACATCAATTTCAGAGACAACCCGTTCACCCAGGCGAGCCTGTCAAGACTGGTCGACTACTACGAACGGACGGGAGTGGATTTCGGTGTTGATGAGGTGATCAATCGAGGTGAAATGCAAATATCCACCTCTGAAGGCTCCGAGATCGAGGAGTAACTCAGCCTCGCTCGGACGGCACCGACGACAACTCGAACGGACTGCTGCTGCGCCGCTGGTTGCGATCTTCCCGCGGCGTGGCGCCGAAGAAATTGCGGTAGGCGCTGGAGAAGTGCGGCCCCGAGGAGAAGCCACACGACAGGCCGATCTGGATGATCGACTTGCTGGTTTGCATCAACATTTGCCGGGCCTTGTTCAGGCGCAACTCCAGGTAATACTGGCTCGGCACACGGTTGAGGTATTGCTTGAAGATCCGCTCCAACTGCCGCCGGGACACACAAACATGTTGGGCAATTTCGTCGGTGGTCAGCGGTTCTTCGATGTTGGCTTCCATCAGCAACACCGCTTGGGTGAGCTTCGGATGGCTGGAACCGAGACGGTTCTGCAGCGGAATGCGTTGGCGCTCGCCGCCCTCGCGGATGCGCTCGACCACCAGTTCTTCCGACACGGCACCGGCCAGTTCGGCGCCGTGATCACGCGCCAATACCGCCAACAGCAAATCGAGCACCGACAGGCCGCCACACGCGGTCAGTCGATCGCGATCCCAATCGAACAGGTGGCTGGTGGCGATGACTTTCGGGAAACGTTCGGCGAAATCGTCCTGCCAGCGCCAATGCACGGCGGCGCGATAGCCGTCGAGCAAACCCAATTGCGCTAGCGGGTACACACCGGCCGACAAACCGCCAATCACGCAACCAGCCCGCACCAGTTGTTTCAACGCACTGCTGAGCGCCGGCGCAAGTGTGRTCGGCGGCTCATCGGCGAGCAGAAACAACTTCTGGAAATTTTCGAGCTTGCCGGCCCACGGTTCACCTGGCAATTGCCAGGCGCCTTCGGTCGGCGGTTCGGCCTGCAAAAACGACAGTTCGTAAACCACGTCCGGATGCACACGCTGGGCAACACGCAAGGCCTCCTCAGCCAGCGCAAGCGTCAGTGCTTTAGTGCTGGGCCAAATCAGGAAACCAATTCGATGGGCAGTCATGGCGGGCAATCCGAAACGAGAACAGTGTTAGAAGCCGAAAGCGGCTGCAACCAAATTAGACCATTGGCGCGCGGTGCGCAGCATGACCTAATTTGGTGCGTAACGGGAGGTATTACTTGAGGCTGCCCGAGAGGAATTGTTGCAAACGCTCGGACTGTGGATTAACCAGCACTTCACGCGGGTTGCCACTTTCTTCGACGATACCTTTGTGCAGAAACACCAACTGGTTCGACACTTCACGAGCAAAGCCCATTTCGTGCGTCACCACCACCATGGTCCGGCCTTCCTGGGCCAAGGCCTGCATGACTTTCAGCACGTCGCCGACCAGCTCCGGGTCGAGTGCCGACGTCGGTTCGTCAAACAGCATCACTTCAGGTTCCATCGCCAGCGCACGGGCAATGGCCACACGCTGTTGTTCGCCGCCGGACATATGGCCTGGGTAGGCGTCTTTGCGGTGCCCCACGCCGACCTTGTTCAGGTAGTGCTCGGCTTTTTCGCGAGCTTCGGCCTTGGACATGCCCAGTACGTGAACCGGCGCTTCCATGATGTTTTCCAGCGCGGTCATGTGCGACCACAGGTTGAAATGCTGGAACACCATCGACAGGCGCGAACGCATGCGTTGCAGCYGTTTCGGGTCGGCCGCCTTCAGCGCGCCGTCCTTGTTGGCGACCAGTTTCAGCTCTTCGTTGTTGAGCAGAATCCTGCCCGCGTGCGGCTGCTCCAGCAGGTTGATGCAGCGCAAGAAGGTACTTTTGCCGGAGCCACTGGAGCCGATGATGCTGATCACATCGCCAGCCGCCGCTTTCAGGGACACGCCCTTGAGCACTTCGTGACTGCCATAGCGTTTATGCAGGTCTTGGACTTCAAGTTTGTACATGCGGTCGGTTCTCACAAAAACAGTCAGTCAGTCGTTGAGCAAGCGCCCGTGACGCAGCGCTTCGCGCCCCGCCACCTTGGCCAGCCAGAAACCGGGTTGGGCATAACGCAGCCGTTCAATGGCAAACAGCACCCCGGACGTACCAGCACACACCGTGCTGACCCGATCCGACAACGGATCGATCACTTCAAAAATCTCGTCACCGGCTTCGATCCACTCACCGGGTTTACGCAGGAAACTCACCACACCCGGGTGCGGTGCAAACAGCAATTCGGTGCCATCGAACGGCAGGCCTTCGCACGCTTCTTGCGCAGGCTGAGGCCATTCGCCGCAGATCAAGCCTTGCTCGGCAAGGAACGCCAGAATGCCTTCGGCGTGAGCCTCGGACTCGGCGCGCCCGGTATCGGCCTGACCACCTAATTCAATGGTAGTCGCCAGACAGGCCAGCTGAATTTGCGCATCAGGGAACAGGCGCGACAGACGTAACCACGGCAGCGAGCAGGCTTCGTCGAAGGAACTGCCACCGGAATCTTCCGCCAGCAGACCGACCCGCACATTCAGATGTGCGGCCAACGAACGCCAGTGCGGCCAGTGTTGCGGCAAGGCGTACATGTGCAGCGCCGCTTCAGCATCGCAGTGCAAATCCAGAACAACGTCGGCCGTGCAGGCGTGGCTGAGCAAGATACGCTGCATGCCTTGCAACTGACTCGCGGCCGGTGGCAATGCAGCAAGCACATCGCTCATGGCTTGGCGGATCAAACGGATGTTGGCGTGCGGATCATCACCGAGATGCCCGTCCAGCGCAGCGGCCACTGGCGCGCTCAGCTCGACGAAATCGCGGTTGAAGTTCTTGCCGCTGCCCGCCTCGAAACGCCCTTGATGATTGCCCTGCAACAGTTGACCAAGGCCCAGTGGATTGGCCACCGGCACCAATTCGATCACACCATTGAGCAGGCCTTGGGCTTCGAGCTCGGCCAAGCGCTTTTTCAGCTCCCAGGCCGTGCGCATCCCCGGCAGCTCATCAGCGTGCAGGCTGGCCTGGATGTAGGCCTTGCGCTCGCCACTACCGAAGCGGAAAACCGATATCTGGCGTTCACTGCCCAGGTGGCTCCACGGCAATGCATGATCGATGCGTTCCATGTCAGTGCTTCCGCGGGGCCAGGTAGCCCAGCCAGCGGCGCTCGGCCATTTTGAACAGCTTCACCAGAATGAAGGTCAGGCACAGGTAGAACAGACCCGCCGTGATGTAGGCCTCGAACGGCAGGTAGAACTGAGCGTTGACCGTGCGCGCGGCACCGGTGATGTCGATCAGGGTCACGATGGACGCCAGACTGGTGGTCTGCAGCATCATGATCACTTCGTTGCTGTACTGCGGCAGCGCCCGGCGCAGGGCCGATGGCAGCAGGATGCGCTTGTACATTTTGTAGCGCGACATGCCCATCGCCTTGGCGGCTTCGATCTCGCCATTCGGCGTGGCCCGCAGGCTGCCGGCGATGATTTCGGCGGTGTAGGCGCTGGTGTTGATCGCAAAGGCCAGGCACGCACAGAACGTTGCGCTGGACAACCACGGCCAGAGGAAGCTTTCACGTACCGCTTCGAATTGCGCCAACCCGTAGTAGATCAAAAACAGCTGCACGAGCATCGGCGTGCCGCGGATCACGTAGGTGTAGAGCCAGGCCGTCATGTTGACGGCCGCGTTTTTCGAGACGCGCATCAGGCCCAGCGGCAACGCGCACAGCAGGCCGAAAAACAGCGACAGCGCGAGCAATTTGAGGGTAGTCACCAGGCCGCCGAGGTACAGCGGCATGGACTCCCAGATGACGTTGTAGTCGAAGATCATAGATCAGCCGCCCTTACGCCTACCGAGTAGCGCTTCTCAAGGTGACGCAATGCCAGCAACGAGACACTGGTGATCACCAGGTACATCGCCGCCACTGCGAGGAAGAAGGTGAAAGGCTCGCGGGTGGCATCTGCCGCCTGCTTGGCCTTGAACATCATGTCTTGCAGGCCTACCACCGAAATCAGCGCAGTCGCCTTGGTCAAGACCAGCCAGTTATTGGTAAAGCCGGGGATCGCCAAGCGAATCATCTGCGGAACCAATACCCGGAAGAACACCTGAAAACTGCTCATGCCGTACGCCATGCCGGCTTCTGCCTGCCCCTTTGGGATCGCCATGAAGGCGCCGCGGAAGGTTTCCGACAGGTACGCACCGAAGATGAAACCCAGGG
>NZ_JBFULH010000133.1:0-10508 GCF_056400445.1 Pseudomonas sp. P5_B2
CCATCCTTCAACGCCTGACGCACCCGCGCCGCATTTTGCCGGAACAGCGCGCAACGCACTTGGGCGCCGCTGTCCTTGAGGGTGAAATACACATGGCCCGACGCCGGGCGGGCGAGGTTGGAGATTTCGCCTTCGACCCAGATATTGCTGAACACGTCTTCGAGCAACACCCGCGCGCGGCCGTTGAGCTGGCTGACAGTCAGGACTTCACGGTCCAAGCCGAGTCTTGCAAAGGGATCTTTAATCATGGGGCGCAGTTTAAAGGCATTCGCACGGGAATCTCTACGTTCACGCACTCCTGCAGCTGGCGAAGCCTGTGTCCGGCTGCGCAGCAGTCGTAAAATCCGGTTGTCGGATGGTCAGGCCGGGCGCGGCGTATGCATTAGCGACTGCTGCGCAGYCGGACGCAGGCTTCGCCAGCTGTTACATGGATCGTGTAACGGCTCCGCGATTGGTACAGTCATTAGCGGTAATCAAGGAAGACAGGGAATGAATGCATTTGAGTTGTTACACCAATGGCCCTTCGGCACAACGGATTGGCTGGTCATCGGGCTGGGCATCGCCCTGGCTTATATCGTGTTCGGCATCGCCGGATTTGGCACGGCGCTGGTGGCGGGGCCGATACTGATCCTGTTCATGCCGCTGTCGAAGATCGTGCCATTGCTGGTGTTGCTGGATTTTGTAGCTGCGTTCGGCAATCTGCTGCCCTCGCGGCGTGATGTGGCGAAACCCGAGTTGCTGCGGTTACTGCCTTGCATGGCGGTGGGCTGCACACTGGGGGTGATCTTTCTGCTGAACCTGAAATCCGATGTGTTGCTGCTGTTGATGGGGCTGTTTATCAGCGCCTATGCGATTTACAGCCTGTGGGTCAAAGCCCGTCCGACGCAGTTAGCAGCCGGTTGGGCGGTGCCGATGGGCACTGTGGGCGGGATGTTCGGGGCGTTGTTTGGCAGTGGCGGCTTTTTATATGCGATCTATTTGAACAGTCGCCTGCCCAAAGAGGCGGCCCGCGCGACTCAGAGCGCGCTGATCAGTTGCAGCACGGTGGTGCGCTTGAGCCTGTTTGCCGTCGCAGGTGTGTATGCCGAGCTACCCTTGTTGGTGTTGGCGCTGTGTTTGTTGCCGGCCATGGCCCTGGGGTTGTGGATCGGGCGGCGGTTGACCATGAGGTTGTCGCGCGAGGCATTTGTGCGGCTAGTGACCTGGTTGGTGCTGGCCAGCGGGATTGCCTTGATCGGGCGTTACTTGAGTACTTGACCTGAGAGTGTCAGGGATTAAGCTGCCGGCCGAAAATCCTGTGGGAGCGAGCCTGCTCGCGATAGCGGTTTAACATTCAATGATGTTGTTGACTGATACACCGTCATCGCGAGCAGGCTCGCCCCCACAAGGGTGAACATTCAGTTTTTGCAGGGTCTGCACCCATGAATTCACAAAGCATCATCGTCCCGAAAATCTCCACGTTGCCGGTCCACGAACCCCGGGCGCGAGCGGTGGTGCGGTGGCTGGTGCGCAAGAACATCGTCCAGGAAGAACTGACCACCTGTGGCCGTACTGGCAACCGCATGGCCCACGCCATCGCCGACGGTGCTCGCGCGGTGGTGCTGCACCCCGAAGCGCTACCGTTTGGCGAGTCGGTCAATGGCCTGGAAATCGTCACCAAGCGCTGCATCTATACGCCGGCCAAAGGTTTTCACGAAGAGGCGGGATGTGCCGAGTGCCGCAAAGAAGTTGGTGAAGCGCTGTTCGAAAGCCTGGAAGACTGGATGCCAGGACGCACCGATAACTTCACCTGTCCTGAATGCGGGCATGAAGATGACATCAACGGGTTCCTTTTCTTGCAGGAATGCGGTTTTTCCAACCTCGGATTTATCTTCAACAACTGGGCAGAAGCCGGGTTCAAGCAGAGCTTTATCGACGAATTTGCCGATTGGCTGGATCAGCCGGTCAGTTGGGTCAAAGTCGAACTGTAGGAGCAAGCGGTGCGGCGATCCGACTTGCCCGCGATGGCGTCCTTAAGACCGCCATCGCCAGCAAGCTGTGCTCCTACAAAATTCGGGGTGAAATGCCCGTCAATCGACCGTATCGATAATAGACAGAGTTTTACATTGAACCCGAGGGGGTGTCTGACTATAATGGCGCGCTTCCATTTTCCCGCTCGGGAGCCCCCGCGATGCTGCGTATCAGCCAAGAAGCTCTGACATTCGACGACATTCTCCTAGTGCCTGGTTATTCCGAGGTGCTTCCTAACGAAGTCAGTCTCAAGACCCGCCTAACCCGTGGCATCGAGCTGAATATTCCTCTGGTTTCTGCCGCCATGGACACCGTCACTGAAGCCCGTCTGGCAATCGCCATGGCTCAGGAAGGTGGCATCGGCATTATCCACAAGAACATGACCATCGAGCAGCAAGCTGCCGAAGTGCGCAAGGTCAAGCGTTACGAAGCCGGCGTGGTCAAGGACCCGATCACGATCGAGGCYGATGCCACGGTTCGTGAACTGCTCGAACTGACCCACATGCACAACATCTCCGGTGTTCCCGTGCTGCACGATGGCGACCTGGTCGGCATCGTCACTTCCCGTGACGTGCGTTTCGAGAACCGTATGGACGCCTCCGTTCGTGAAGTGATGACGCCTAAAGAGCGTCTGGTCACGGTCAAGGAAGGCGCCGACAAGCACGACGTTCGCGAGCTGTTGCACAAACACCGCATCGAACGCGTACTGATCGTCGACGACAAATTCGCCCTCAAAGGCATGATGACCGTCAACGACATCGAAAAAGCCAAGGCTTACCCGCTGGCCAGCAAGGACGATCAAGGTCGTCTGCGTGTCGGCGCTGCTGTCGGTACCGGTAAAGACACCGGTGAGCGTGTCGCAGCCCTGGTCAACGCCGGTGTTGACGTGGTGGTAGTCGACACCGCTCACGGTCACTCCAAAGGCGTGATCGACCGCGTTCGCTGGGTCAAACAGAATTTCCCTGACGTGCAGGTCATCGGCGGCAACATCGCCACCGGCGCTGCCGCCTTGGCCTTGGCCGAAGCAGGCGCTGACGCAGTCAAGGTCGGTATCGGCCCTGGCTCGATCTGCACCACCCGTATCGTCGCCGGTGTCGGCGTCCCCCAAATCACTGCCATCGCCAACGTCGCCGCTGCCCTTGAAGGCACCGGTGTTCCGTTGATCGCCGACGGCGGCATCCGTTTCTCCGGTGACCTGTCCAAGGCCATCGTTGCCGGTGCTTCCTGCGTGATGATGGGTTCGATGTTCGCCGGTACTGAAGAAGCACCGGGCGAGATCGAACTGTACCAGGGGCGCTCGTACAAGGCTTACCGTGGCATGGGTTCGCTGGGCGCCATGTCCCAGGCTCAAGGTTCCTCCGACCGTTACTTCCAGGACTCCTCGGCAGGCGCCGAGAAACTCGTTCCGGAAGGCATCGAAGGGCGTGTTCCTTACAAGGGCACCCTGAGCGCCATCATCCATCAACTGATGGGCGGCCTGCGTTCCTCGATGGGTTACACCGGCAGTGCCGACATCGAAGAAATGCGCACCAAGCCTGAGTTCGTGCGGATCACCGGCGCTGGCATGGCCGAGTCCCACGTTCACGACGTACAAATCACCAAAGAAGCGCCAAACTACCGCGTAGGTTGAGGCTTCAAGTAAAAAGTTAAATAACCGGGGCTGTTTTATTCAGCCCCGAGTTGTTTCTGAATCACGACTGTTTCTGAATTACTTAGACGAGACTGAATCATGGCCCTCGACATTCACGCTCACCGCATCCTGATCCTCGACTTCGGTTCCCAGTACACCCAGCTGATCGCTCGCCGCGTGCGTGAAATCGGCGTGTACTGCGAACTGCATCCGTTCGACATGGATGACGAAGCGATTCGCGAATTCGCTCCAAAAGGCGTCATTCTCGCCGGCGGCCCCGAGTCCGTGCACGTCGCTGACAGCCCGCGCTGCCCGCAAGCGGTGTTTGACCTGGGAGTACCGGTCTTCGGTATCTGCTACGGCATGCAGACCATGGCTGAACAGCTGGGTGGCAAGGTCGAAGGCTCCGAGCTGCGTGAGTTTGGTTATGCCCGCGTTGACGTGGTCGGCAAGAGCCGCCTGCTCGACGGCATTGAAGACCACATCGACGCCGACGGCCTGTTCGGCCTCGACGTGTGGATGAGCCACGGTGACAAGGTCACCAGGATGCCACAGGAATTCCACATCCTGGCCAGCACCCCGAGCTGCCCGATTGCCGGCATGTTCGACGACGCTCGCGGGTACTACGGCGTGYAGTTCCACCCGGAAGTGACCCACACCAAGCAGGGCGGTCGCATCCTGTCGCGCTTCATCCTCGACATCTGCGGCTGCGAAGCGCTGTGGACGCCTTCGAAGATTGCTGAAGACGCCATTGCCAACATTCGCGCCCAGGTCGGCACCGACAACGTACTGCTCGGCCTGTCCGGCGGCGTAGACTCCTCGGTGGTTGCCGCACTGCTGCACAAAGCCATCGGCGACCAACTGACCTGCGTCTTCGTCGACAACGGCCTGCTGCGTCTGCACGAAGGCGAGCAAGTGATGGCCATGTTCGCCGAGAACATGGGTGTCAAAGTGATTCGCGCCAACGCTGAAGATCAGTTCCTCGACAACCTGGCCGGCGAGTCCGACCCGGAGAAGAAGCGCAAGATCATCGGCCGTACCTTCATCGACGTGTTCGATGCCCAGTCCAACAAACTGGACAACATCAAGTACCTCGCCCAAGGCACCATCTACCCGGACGTGATCGAGTCGGCTGGCGCCAAAAGCGGCAAGGCTCACGTGATCAAGTCGCACCACAACGTGGGCGGCCTGCCGGAAGAGATGAACCTCAAGCTGGTTGAACCCCTGCGCGAGCTGTTCAAGGACGAAGTCCGTCGTCTGGGCCTGGAACTGGGCCTGCCGTACGACATGGTTTACCGTCACCCGTTCCCGGGCCCGGGCCTGGGCGTGCGGATCCTCGGTGAAGTGAAGAAGGAATACGCCGATCTGCTGCGTCGTGCCGACCACATCTTCATCGAAGAACTGCGTAAAGCCGACTGGTACCACAAGGTCAGCCAGGCATTCGTGGTGTTCCAGCCGGTGAAATCGGTTGGCGTTGTGGGTGATGGCCGCCGTTACGCCTGGGTGGTTGCCCTGCGTGCCGTAGAAACCATCGACTTCATGACTGCGCGTTGGGCACACCTGCCTTACGAGCTGCTGGAAACCGTCAGCGGCCGCATCATCAATGAAATCGAAGGCATCTCCCGCGTCACATACGACGTGTCGAGCAAGCCGCCAGCGACGATTGAGTGGGAGTAATCCCTGATTTAACGGATCGTCCGTAACACAGCAAAGGCCCCGTGAGCGCGAGTTCACGGGGCCTTTTGCGTATCAGGATCCAATCACTTCCACTGGTTTGAGGCCGTTGAGTCTTAATGCCGATGACAACTCTGCCAGGCTGGCGAAGCGCCGGGTGCTAAGGAATGGCCAACTGGCGCGCTCGATGTAGAACCGCCCGTTTTCGCGCTGGATGGGTGTATGGACGATGTCGCCGGTTCTGCTGCGATGAATGAGCATAGGAATGTCATCGACATTCGTGACGGTGCAATCGCCGGGGTTGCGAAGAGCCTTTTCTATGGTCTCCGCCTGGCTTAGGGGGGCAGGCGGATCCAGTTGCAGACGCAGGTCGCTTTTCACGAGGGTCAGCGGGCGCCCGAAATTGTCGGTTGGAATCCGCCCGGGATCGACCTCGATGCCCCCCGATTTACCCTCCGGGGTACTTTCGATGCGCACGCCGATGCCGCCCTCAAGTTCACTGATACCTGGCACACCCTCCCAGGTGTTGGCATGGCTGTCGCCAACCAGCGCCACCCAGCGATGAGCGCCGCGGGTGAGCTGATCGGTGCGAATGACCTCATGAGCGAAGTAACTCATCATCCTCTGCCGAAAATTCTTCTCGACCCCCGTCATTCCGGTGCTTTGATAGCTGGCCAGGCAATCGATGGCTTGGACCCGGATATGGTTTTTACGCGCGCTTTTCACCACTTCCAGAAAGGTGAACCGGCCGCTGGGATCGGTGCTGTGCCCGCGATCAAGGTTTCTGAGGTAGCTTTCCAGAGACTCTGAAAGCTCGCCGGTCCGGTTGAAAATATCCAGGTCGGCTTGATGAAAGTCAGTCAGCAGGTGTTCGAAGTAGAGGGTTTTGACTTTCTGCTTGCTGAGCACTTCCATGTTCTCGATCAGGAACTGTTTGCTGGCGATGCTTGAATGGCTCTCGCCAATGATCAACCCGAATGCAATACGCAGCAGTTTCTTGATGAGGTCTTTTTTTGGCAGGCCGACGGGGAGTGGCGGTATTTCTGGCCTGGCGGGTGAGGTGTTTGTCTCAAGGAAAGCAGTGGCATCGCGATATAGGGTTTTCCTCATGGCCTTGAAGTCGGCGACCGGGTTACTCCCGTCCGGCTTGGGCAGGCTGGCCATGTAGTCTTTGAGGTCGTACTTGGTGCTGGCTCCCCTGGCAATGTCGTTGAGGTCCTTGCGCAGGGCCTGGGGCATATCGTAAGCGGTGGCAGGGCTGTCCATGTCCGGCAACGGCTCGCTGGCTCGGCCCCAGGGCCACAATCCATCAAACTTGCCGCCGCCATACAGGCCGGGGCGTTTGATAGGTTGCCATTCTCCTTGCGCATCGAGGCGAACGGGCAGGCTACGGTAGAACGAGTAAGGGTTGGCAGGATCGATAATGGCCCAGGTTTTCAGCTCGTTTATGTAGCGCACAAGGTAATAGTTGTCATTGATCGAAACGTAATAGCCACCGGCGGATGATGGGTAGATGCCTTGAAATTTTCCTTCCCCGGCCAGTGGCGACACACCATCCAGAATTTCATTGGTTTCGAAGTGAGACAGCAGTTCAACGCCATCCTTGGCATAAGCTGGGCCGGGGGCGTAACGGGCAACAGGCGGCGTGCCCGATGTTTCATCGAGTGGCTCCTCGGTCGCGGATTCTTCAAGCCTGAAGGTTTCGCTGGCCTCACCCACCTCCGACAATTCCGCTGCTCCACGCAGAAAAGGCAGGTTGAAGAGTGTCTCGATACCAGCGCTGATGGCACCCGCGACCCCGGCGCGGCGATCAGCCTTGGTGCTGCCATTTACCGCTTGGTCAATGTTCAGCCCCATGTCGGCGATACCGGCACCGACGGCAGCCAGCGCTAGGGGCCAGCCGAGGGCCGCCATGCCGCCGAAGACATGAACAAAGACATTCAAATAACCGATCCACATTTTTTCCCGTAGATCGCCATTCGAACGCAGGGACAGGTCCGCGTCGCCGTGCATGCGAGCCTTCACTGAATCTCGCAACCAGCTAAAGACGTCGCCTGCGATGGGGGTGGCGTTCTGATTGATCAAATGGTGATCGCTTTTGCCCCACGTGGAATAGAGCAGATCAATCATGGCATTCAGGCCGATGTTGCCGTCGTCCTGCTGCTGGGCGGCCAAGGGGAAGTGGGCCATGAAGCGCGCCCGGTTATCCGCGTGAGTGTTCTGCATCAGCAGCCACCAGTGCAGATCGGAGGCCGTGGCAAAAATGTGAAAGCTGTCGGTTTCACCCGGTGTGTAAAGAATGCGCACGCCGTTACGGTCGGTGATGCACAGAATGTCAGTGGCTTGATACCCACCAATGTCCAGCGCGTAGACACTCAACCCCTCTTTGGTCGGCGCTGAGGCCTGTAGCATCGCAACGCTGATCGGCCACGTGACGTTGCCCGCGACGGCTTTGATCACCGTCTTGAGGTTTCCGTTGCTCAGCCGAGTGCCGTCATGCTCGTTCAACGCCTTGGCCAGGAAATTAAGTTTGGCGAGGGTGCGGAAATCATCCGGGTGAGTCGACCAGAAGCGCTGCATTTTTTCCCGGTACAGCGCACTGAAGTTGATTGCCCAGAGATCCTTGAGGACTTCGCTGGGATACATCCGCACTTCGTTGGTCTCGTTGAAAACAGACGCATGGGCACCTTCGTTGTAGAAGCCGCCGTTGCCATCCAGCAGGTCGGCATTGTCCTGATCGTGCGGCCGGAAACGCTTGACTACCAATTGCGGCAAGGTCAAGGACTCGGACGGTGCGGGGTAGTGCTCCCAACCCAGGAACGCTTTGTCGCTGCTCGCCGAGATATTGTTGAAGCGGTGCCACCAGACGTGGTTCGGGTCGATGTCTTTGATTGCGTGCTTGTCGAGGACGCCCTGGGCGGCTTCGTGCGCCAGGGCATACAGGTCGGGGCAGGCTTCGGTAAAAGGCAGCACCAGCGCCTTGAGAGACTGCTCATCTGCCGGGTTCGGTAGCAGGGTCGGGATAGCGGCGGCGGGTTGGTTCACTTCTCGCTCCTTGAGAAATATTCAGAACATGGGCACCCACTATGCCCGGTCAGCCGCCGTCAATCTGTAGGATCGGAAGGGACCCGATGTGTAAGAAAAAGGGCTGCCTTTGATGTCAGGGAGGCTGGCGCCCTTACTGTTTCCCAATTGCAGGTGTATCGTATTCGCCTTTTGCGGGCCCCGCGCCCGACGCTGATACGTGAGGTAGTTGAGTTCATGTCCTTTACCCGTCGCCAAATCCTCGGTGGCCTGGCCGGTCTAGTTGTCGTTGGCGTCGGAGCAGGGGGCGCGTCGCGCTACTGGCTGGGCAAAATGGCCGACGCCGACGCTGGCCACGACTATGAGCTGATTGCCGCACCGTTGGACGTCGAGCTGGTGGCCGGGCACAAGACCGAAGCCTGGGCGTTCGGCCCGTCGGCGCCGGGGACCGAGTTGCGGGTTCGCCAGGGTGAATGGCTGCGGGTGCGTTTCATCAACCATCTACCGGTAGCGACCACCATTCACTGGCACGGCATCCGCTTGCCGCTGGAGATGGACGGCGTACCTTACGTCTCGCAATTGCCGGTACTGCCGGGCGAATACTTCGACTACAAATTCCGCGTGCCCGATGCCGGCAGCTACTGGTATCACCCGCATGTGAACAGCAGCGAAGAGCTCGGTCGCGGGTTGGTCGGCCCGTTGATCGTCGAAGAGCGTGAGCCCACCGGTTTCAAGTACGAGAAAACCTTGAGCTTCAAGAGCTGGCACGTCGATGAAGAGGGCGCTTTCATGCCATTCAGCATTCCTCGTGAAGCCGCCCGTGGCGGTACGGCGGGTCGTCTGTCGACCATCAATGGCATATCGCAAGCGGTAATTGATTTGCCTGCTGGACAGATCACCCGAGTACGCCTGCTCAACCTCGATAACACGCTGACGTATCGCCTGAACATTCCCGGCGTTGAAGCGCAGATTTACGCGCTGGACGGTAACCCCATCGAGCCGCGCCCGCTGGGCAAGGAGTACTGGCTGGGCCCCGGCATGCGTATTTGTCTGGCGATCAAGGCTCCGCCGGCCGGTGAAGAGTTGTCCCTGCGCAACGGTCCGGTACGCTTGGGTACGTTCCGTTCGGTGGCGAATAGCGATGCACCGTCTGAATGGCCGTCCGCGCTGCCCGCCAACCCGGTGGCCGAGCCGGACC
The DNA here is from genome assembly GCF_056400445.1 of Pseudomonas sp. P5_B2. Taxonomy (NCBI): domain Bacteria; kingdom Pseudomonadati; phylum Pseudomonadota; class Gammaproteobacteria; order Pseudomonadales; family Pseudomonadaceae; genus Pseudomonas; species Pseudomonas sp. P5_B2. Next base: position 9,537 of record NZ_JBFULH010000133.1, read on the forward strand.
TGGCCAATGCCGAGAAACTCAACTTCAATTTCGAGTGGGTGGGTTCGGTGTCGGTCAACGTCGACAACGGCAAACCGCCTAGCCTGTGGCAAATCAACGGCAAAGCCTGGGACATCACCGACAAGACCTGCGCCGACCGGCCGATTGCCAAGCTTGAGAAGGGCAAGAGCTACATTTTTGAATTGAAGAACATGACTCAGTATCAGCACCCGATTCACTTGCACGGCATGAGCTTCAAGGTCATTGCCTCGAACCGGCACAAGGTCATCCCGTACTTCACCGACACGTATCTGTTGGGCAAGAACGAGCGTGCGCAAGTGGCGTTGGTGGCCGATAACCCAGGCATCTGGATGTTCCACTGCCATGTGATCGATCACATGGAAACCGGCCTGATGGCCGCCATCGAGGTGGCGTGATGCGTCAGATTCGTCCCGCCGCCATCATCGACCGCAGCCGTGATCGCGACTTCATGCGCGAAGCCCTGGCCCTCGCCGCTCAAGGTGCCGCACTTGGCGAAGTGCCGGTGGGCGCGGTGCTGGTGCAGGATGGGGAAATCATCGGCCGCGGCTTCAATTGCCCGATCAGCGGCAACGACCCGAGTGCGCATGCCGAGATGGTCGCGATCCGCGCGGCGGCGTTGGCGGCCAGCAATTATCGCCTGCCGGGCAGCACGCTGTACGTGACGCTGGAGCCTTGCAGCATGTGCGCAGGCTTGATCGTGCATTCGCGGATTGCGCGGGTGGTGTATGGCGCGCTGGAGCCCAAGGCAGGGATTGTGCAGAGTCAGGGGCAGTTCTTCACCCAGGGCTTTTTGAATCACCGGGTATTGTTTGAAGGCGGGGTGTTGGCGGACGAGTGCGGGACGGTGCTCAGCGAGTTCTTCAAGGCTAGACGCGCGAAACCTTCAGACTAAACACCGAACCAATGTGGGAGCGGGCTTGCTCGCGAATGCGGATTAACATTCAACTGAGA
>NZ_JBFULH010000134.1:0-10472 GCF_056400445.1 Pseudomonas sp. P5_B2
CCACAATGGTCACGCCCAAATACGCGATGAACGCATACCGAATCACCTCGCCACTTACCCACATCGCGGCGACCGCTCCAACCACCGCTCCCAAACCAATGAACCCGCCCAAAGGCCACAAGTAATGGCGAATGAGATTGCCGGCGCGCTGATGTTTGCCAGTGGCGACCAGTGCGTTGACGATCATCACRCACGTCGAAGTCGCCACGGCAATGTGCATCGCCGATTGGCCGACGGGGTCGTCGGCGCCATGGCTGGCAGTGAGTATGCGGTAGAGCAATGGCACCACGACGAAGCCGCCGCCGAAGCCGAACAGCACCGCCGTGATGCCGGTCATGCAACCGAAGAGTGTCAGCAGGAGATAGAACATGGCGGGTCGTCCGTTGATGGGGAGCGGTCGACGATAGAGCGATGGGCCTTGGCCTGCCTCAGCAAGTCAGCCAATATTGTTCGCGTTTACGCCAACCGCCGGAAGCCGCTCAATGCGCAATGTTTCGATTGATCTGCTGGATGACACGCCTCGCCCGGTGGTGGCGATTGGTACGGATTATTCTCAAGGCCATTTGTTGCCTCGTCATACACACCGGCGGGCGCAGTTGTTGTATGGCGCCACYGGGGTGATGCRGGTCAGCACGCATGACGGCAATTGGGTGGTGCCGCCTCAGCGCGCGGTATGGATTCCGCCGGGGATGGCGCATGAGGTGCTGATGCTCGGGGTGAGTACGCGCAGTGCGTATATCGAACCGGCGGCGGTTGATCTGGGGGATCGCTGCCAGGTGATCAGTGTGTCGCCGTTGATGCGGCATTTGTTGATGGAGGCGGTGGAGATTCCGCTGACGTATGACGAGGCCGGGCGTGACGGTGCGCTGATCGACTTACTGCTGCATGAACTGGCGCGCAGCACTCACCTGCCGTTGCACATTCCGCTGCCCGTCGATGCGCGGTTGCTGGGGTTGTGTCAGGCGTTTCTGCGGCAGCCGAATGCCCACCAATCGCCGCAGCAATGGGCCGATCAATTGCACATCAGCCTGCGGACGTTTAATCGATTGTTTCGACAACAGACCGATCTGAGTTTCAGCCAGTGGCGGCAGCGAGCCTGCGTGGTGCTGGCCCTGGCGCGGTTGGCGTCGGGCACGGCGGTCACGCGCATCGCGCTGGATTTCGGTTATGACAGCCCGGCCGCGTTCTCGACTATGTTTCGTCGCGTACTGGGGCAGCCACCGTCCGTCTGGATGGAAGCCTCAAAATAGCAAAAACAAAAAAATGAGTTTGATCCGGGCGCAAAACAACTGTACAAAAACACAGTACATTTTAAATCAGCACTCTCGAGCCCGGAGAACACCATGGCCTCTCATGCGATGAAAATCACCCTGGAACGTATCGCCCTTTTCCAATTCACCCCGGCCCACTGCGCCCAGGCCCGAGCGATGCTTGGTTGGAGCGTTGATGAACTGGCCCGGGAATCCGGGGTTTCAATAGAGGCCATCGAGCGGTTTGAGGCCAAGCGCGATGTGCTGGACGTTACCCGGCTGGCGTTGGCGTATCGATTTGAGGCTGAGGGGCTGGTGTTCTTCCCAGGGTTTGCGCCGGGTCGAGGGATGAATGTGAGAGGGTCTACGCCGAACCCGGTAGGGCGTGCGGATTATGCGATGGTGGAGTGAGGTTTCAGCGAATGAATGGGATCGATGAGGTAAGGGCGAAGGCCGAATACCTTATGAAAATAGGGATGCGGCTTGATACGGGTCTGCTGGGTAACRCTGAAGCGGCGCGAGAGCTCGGACTGACGTCGGTAGAGCTGGATGAAATACTGGGTGGAAACATTCGCGCTTTGACCGTGGCAAAGATCGCGGGCCACTCCATGGCGAGCAGCCCGACAGCAGAGGATCAAGTGTTCACGGTCAAAACGCGCAGTTCTACTTTTTAAACGTCGGATTCTGGCGTTCTAACGATGCCTGTTCATAGCTGTAAGCCAGCGCCAGCAGTTGAGGTTCACTCCAGCGCGGGCCGAAGATAAACACGGAGGTTGGCAGACCGTCGTTATTCATGCCCGAAGGGATGGTAATACCTGGATAGCCTGCCACTGCAGCGCTGAATTGCGAGTAGCCATCAGCGTCGGCGAATAATGCATCCAGATTATGTTCAGCCAATTGCTCATCAATGGCAGCCTTAAAGCTGGCGTTGAGGATGCCGAAAAGTTCGGTTGCCTGTGCGTGGGTCATGTCCAGTTCGTTGATCTCTTTAAGCATTTGCTGCCCATAGCCTTCAGCGCCCGGATTAAGTTCGTTGAAGTCGATCAACTGTTGAAGCGTCTGAATGGGCAACCCTGATCGGCTGGCCAGGTACTCGGGCAGTTCATGTTTCATGCCTGCCATGAGGGTGTTGAAATAGCCATCCAGATCCGGCAGTCGGACTTTCAACGGCACCAGAGTAGCGCCTTGTTCTTCCAGCGTGGCTAATGCCATCAGGAACTCAACAGCAGGTTTAAGCACTGTGCCATTCGTGCCTGTGTACTCGCTCGGGTATCCGATTTTTTTGCCATTCAGTGCATCCGTGGCGAGCAGCGCGGTGTAGTCAACGCCCATTGGAGCATAGCTGTTTGCGGCATCCGTGGCATCGACGCCTTGCAGGGCATTGAACATCAATGCAGCGTCACGAACGGTGCGAGTGAGGGTGCCAGGTGTGTCTTGCAGTCGAGTGATTGGAACGATGCCTGATCGGCTGAACAGACCCAACGTAGGCTTGACGCCCACCACGCCGTTTGCCGAAGCAGGGCAAGTGATCGAACCGTTGGTTTCAGTGCCGATGGCCAACGGTGCGAAGCCGGCGGCTACTGCAGCCGCAGAACCGGAACTGGAACCACAGATTTCGCCACTCAGTACGTGAGGATTTTTACCTTGGCCGCCTCGACCGCTCCAGCCGTGAGGCAAGCCCATTTCGCGAACATAAGCCCATTCACTCATGTTGGTTTTACCGAGAATGATGGCTCCCGCATCACGAAGTTGTTTAACGACAAAAGCATCGTTCGCAGCCGGCTGGCCAATCATGGCCAACGAGCCCGCACTGGTTTGCATCTGGTCTGCCGTATCGATGTTGTCTTTCAGTAACACCGGAATGCCATGTAGCGGGCCGCGAACTTTTCCGTCCTGACGTTCCTTGTCCATTGCCTTGGCAATGTCCATGGCTTGAGGGTTTAGTTCAATGATCGCGTTGATCGCCGGACCTTGCTTATCCAGCGTATCGATACGCGCCTTTAAATACTCCACCAGCGTTACGGAAGTAAGTTCGTTGCGCTCCATCCGTTCAGCCAGTTCGCTAGCGCTCGCATATTCAAGCATCTGAGTGGCTGATGCCGTTGGCTTGTTGCCAGCAAATGCAGACCCGGTGGCCGATAGCAGAATAATTTGCGCCAGTACAGTCATGCGGTTTTTTAAAACGTCCCTCATTTACAGCTTCCTTGTTTTGGCTAATCACGAGTGAGTTATCTCACTCGATGCACAGCCTACCCAAACAGTAGGAAATGACTGTCAGCCAAAAGAAGTCCGCACCGTAGGAAACCTCATCCAGGCTTGTAGCCCCTACAAGCCACCTGCCCTTTTTCCTTCATCGAATTTTCCATTTCCAACCACCATGCACTCCCCCGCTGCGGATACATCACGTTAAACGCCTCGCCCATTTGCGGCGTGGTGATCGACACATTGCGCTCCCAGGCCAACGCCAGAATCCGGTCGAAGGGCTCGAACCAGGCGTGCATCGACAAATCGAAGGTGCCGTTGTGAATCGGCAATAACCATCGACCTTTAAGGTCGATGTGCGCTTGCAGGGTTTCTTCCGGCTGCATGTGAATGTGCGGCCACTCGACGTTGTAGGCGCCGGTTTCCATCAGCGTCAGGTCGAACGGGCCGTACTGTTCGCCGATGCGTTTGAAGCCATCGAAATAACCACTGTCGCCGCTGAAGAAGATCCGCGTGTCGCCGTCGATCATCACCCAGGACGCCCAAAGCGTGCTGTTGCCATCGAACAAACCACGGCCGGAAAAGTGTTGCGACGGGGTGGCGATGAACTGGATACCGTCCACCTCGGTGCCCTGCCACCAATCGAGTTGGCGTACTTTGCTGGCATCGACGCCCCACTTGATCAGCGTGTCCCCGACACCCAGCGGGGTGAGGAAGTATTTGGCCTTGTCCGCCAGTTTGAGCACCGCGTGATAATCGAGGTGGTCGTAGTGATCGTGGGACAGGATTACCGCTTCAATCGGCGGCAATTCTTCCAGGCTGATAGGCGGTTGGTGGAAGCGCTTGGGGCCGGCCCATTGCACCGGTGAAGCGCGCTCGGCGAAGACCGGGTCGGTGATCCAGAATTTGTCCCGCAGTTTCAGCAGCACGGTGGAATGGCCGAGGCGGTAGACGCTGTGGTTGGGGGCAGAGATCAACGCCGCCTGGGTCAGGGTTTGTACCGGCACCGGGGTGGTCGGGCGGGTGTTGCGTGGTTTGTGGAAGATCATGTTCCACATGATGCGCAACATTTTGCGACCGCCTTCGCGTTGCACGGGGGCATGGTTTCGAAAGAGCCCTTCGGCCTGACGAGAAGCTTCAGGCAAAGTGGCGTTATCCGCAGAGGAAGTTGAAGTGGCCATGACTGAGTGACTCCAGAAAAACCGCAAGATTTAGGTCTTTCACGGTGGGACGATAAATGGCCAAAGCACGCACGCATCAGCCGGACGATCTATTTTTCGCTGCGCAGGATTAACAAAACATTACACTGAGCAGTGTAGTTTCTAGGTTGCATCAAAGCCGATCACAAGTAAACTACCGAGTGTAATTTTCCTCTGCCTCCTGCCGAAGCGTACTTATGACAGCTCCACAGCGCCTCACCGACCGAAAACGCGAAGCCATTATTCAGGCGGCGATTGCCGAGTTCCGTGCCAACGGTTTCGACATCACCAGCATGGACAAGATTGCCGCCACTGCTGGCGTGTCGAAGCGTACGGTGTACAACCACTTCTCGAGCAAGGAAGAGTTGTTTGCCGAAATCCTCAATCAACTTTGGACACGTCTGACGGCAGTACAAGAAACGCCCTACCACCCTGACCTGCCACTGCGCGATCAAATGCGTCTGATGTTTCAGGCGAAATTGCAGATGCTCGGTGATGACAATTTTCTCGATCTGGCGCGGGTGACCATCGCCGCCACCATCCATTCTCCCGAACGTGCGCAGAACATGGTCGCCAGAATGGGTGAGCGTGAAGAAGACCTGACCATCTGGATCCGCGCGGCCCAGCTCGATGGTCGTTTGAAACCTGTCGACCCCGCCTTTGCCGCCCAACAGATCCAGGGAATGCTCAAATCCTTTGCGTTCTGGCCGCAGATTTCCATGGGGCTGCCGGGCCTGTCACCGGAGATGCAGAGCACCGTGGTGGAGTCGACGCTGGACATGTTCCTGGCCTGTTATCAAGTCTGCGAAAAGTGACAATTTCCGCCACTTACCCTTCATTGGTCGGCACTGAATATGTCAGTGCAATGTGTTTCAGAATGAATCTGGCGCGGGGGCTATAGTGAGCCCCAGTCCCAGCGCCATACAGAGAGCATCATGACCACCCCGACCACCGAAACCACGTCCCCCCCTCCCGTCGATCACCTGCGCTTTCACCGCCCTCACGCCCACCTGGCGCCTACCTTCGGCAACGACAAATTTGCCCTGCGTGCCGAAGCCTTCGCGCGGTTCTTTGGCACGCCGACCTTTCTCGGTGCGCAGACGCTGATCGTAGTGCTCTGGGTGTGTCTCAATGTCTTTGGCGTGACCCATTTCGACATCTACCCGTTCATCCTTCTGAACTTGGCGTTCAGTCTGCAATCGGCTTACGCCGCCCCGCTGATTCTGCTGGCCCAGACCCGTCAGGCTGCGCGCGACAAAGCGCAATCGGAAGCCGATGCGCAGCACCGTGAGGCCATCGCCGTGGCCAACAGCGAACGTCAGGCCCAGGCCGCAAAAAACACCGCACAATTGTTGGAATTGCTCGAACAAAACACTCGGCTCACCGAGATGACCAAGACTCTTACCGAACGTATTGAAAACCTGACCTCGGAGATGCATCAGCACTTCGTGCGCAAAGCGCCGCCAACGGTTTAGCGCTCGGTCAGGGCAATCGCAATGCTCGTCCCAACTCATCAAACAGCGTCACCACCGAGCGCAGTGCACGGCAGTCCGGGCGGGTCAGCAACCAGAGCGCGGTGTCGTARCCGTGCAAAGGCCCGGTCAGCGGTTGCAACGTGTCGCCGATCAAAAAATCCGGCAATGCCGCGACACCTAACCCTGCGCGCACCAATTCGGTTACCGACAACATGCTGTTGCAGCGATAAGCCGGTGTGACGCCCGGCAAATGCTGACGCCGCCAGGCGACGGTGGGATGGTCAGGCAGAAAATCGTCGGGCGCGATCCAGGTCAGCGAGGCCAGGTTTTCAGGGTCGACCGATTTCAGATACCCGGCGCTGGCACACACCCGGTAGGAAATATCCGCCAGACGTCGACCGACAAGATGTTCAGGCGGTGTACGCGTCAAACGCAAGGCGATGTCGGCATCGCGGCGGCTGAGGTTGGCGAAGTCGTTTGAGGTGCTCAACTCAATGGTCAGCGCCGGGTAGGACGGCATGAACTGCGCCAGCGCCGGCAGCAGCAAGCCTTGCAGGACCGAGTCCGTGCAAGTCAGACGCACGGTGCCGCTAATGACTTCCCCGCCCTGCTCCACACCAATTCGCGCCGCGTCCAACGCTTGTTCCGCGCGCTCAGCCTGCTCGGCCAGGGTTTGCGCGAGCGTGGTTGGCAAATAGCCGGCGCGGCTCTTTTCGAACAGTTGTTGACCCAATGCCGCTTCCAGGCGGCGGACAGCGCGAAACACCGTAGAAACGTCGACTTTCAACAAGCTCGATGCCCGGGCCAGAGAGCCGCCACGCACCAGGGCGAGGATCAAGGCCAGGTCGGGATAGTCGAGCCGATAGTGCGTCGCTGCATTGATCACTTGGGATAACGCCAATGTTGAGTGCATGAACGCCAATCTATAGTGGGTGCCAGCATTCAACAAGCATCGAGGTCACTCATGGAAACCAGCGCCATCCACATCGCCCTGATCGGTGACTACGACCCTCAAGTCACCGCCCACCAGGCCATTCCCGTTGCCCTCGGCATGGCCGCCGAACTGCTGAAGCTGAACGTGCAATTCCACTGGCTGGACACTGACCAGATCAACGCCGACACGCCGCTCGATGACTTCGACGGTTTCTGGTGCGTGCCCGCCAGTCCTTATCGCGACATCGACGGGGTGTTACGGGCGATCCGTTTTGCCCGGGAGCAGCGGCGACCGTTCCTTGGCACCTGTGGTGGTTTTCAACATGCCGTATTGGAGTTCGCCCGACAGGTGTTGGATTGGGCAGATGCCGAACACGGTGAAACACATCCTGATGCCGTGCGAGCCCTCCTGACKCCGCTGACCTGTTCGCTCGTGGAGGCTGTCGACAGTATTCATCTGGTTGAAGGTTCATTGATCGCCAATGCGTATGAAACGACTGAAATAAGCGAAGGATATCGCTGCCGCTTCGGTGTGAATCCGGTGTTCGAGCGTGAGTTATTGACCCAACAACTAGCAGCCGTTGGCCACGATTCGCAGGGGGATGTGCTGGCGGTTGAGCTCAAGGGCCATCCGTTCTTCGTTGCCACGCTGTTTCAGCCGGAACGTGCAGCGCTCAAAGGGACGATGCCGCCGCTGGTCCGCGCTTTCATTAACGCTTGCTTGAGGCAGAAATCATGATCGCGACGACGCCTTACTACGCGGTGATTTTTACGTCGTTGCGCACCGAAGGCGATCAGGGGTACGCCGAGGCCGCTGAGCGCATGGTGGAACTGGCCCGTGAACAGCCGGGCTTTTTAGGCGTGGAATCGGCCCGGAGCGAGGAAGGGCTGGGGATTACGGTTTCGTATTGGGCCAGTGAAGCGGCGATTCTGGCGTGGAAACATCATCCCGAGCACAGTGAGATTCGTGAGCGTGGGCGCTCGACCTGGTATTCGACGTGTCAGACGCGGGTGTGCAGGGTTGAGCGGGATTATCGGTTTCAGCTGTGAAAATTGTGGTGTCCTTTCGGCCGCCTTCGCGAGCAAGCCCGCTCCCACATTTGATCTATGTTGCACTGCAGATTCAATGTGTGTGCGGGCTTGCTCGCGAAGGGGCCATCACAGTAATCGCAAAACTCAACCCCGCACCAGACTCCGCACCGCCGCAATCTCCGGCACTTCCCGCCGCTGCATATACACCCGCAACGGCTCAGTAATGTTGATCCGCTCATCGATGTTCTGATCCAGCAGCAACTGAATYAACTCGCGCTTGAGCGTCATGGCCTGTTCCGGCCCCGGTGCCCAGACAAACTCACTGACCGGTATGATGCCGTCATCGGCCACGTCCATGCCGAACGAGTCTTCGCTGAATCGCACGATGTATTGACCGGTCTTGCGGTTGAGGCCGACAAAGCCGTTGAGTTGGTCGGCGGCCTGGCAGATGAGCTCGGAAGTGATGCGCATATAAACCTCACAAAAGGTCGGTAACGACCGGTGATCGATGGTTTACACGCAAGGGAAACGACGCGGGCTTCCCTCTTCCGGGGAAACTTCCGTGGCCAAGAGTACTGCAAAGCAGCACAAATAGGCGCTGAAAAAATCTGTTTCAAACACGTTTATGTCGGTCTGGCGATAGCGCTGGTAACACTCAGTTGTTAAAAGTGAGGTCTTTGAAAATCTCTCTGCGAAAGGATCTCGACATGCCGGTTACCTTCACCCAAAGCGCCCTGCTGCTGAGTCTGATGCTCGGCCTCGGCCAAGTACAGGCCGCCAGCGAGCCCGCCCCGAACGCGTTGGCGAGCCGCCTGGGCATTCCGCACCCGGCGGTGATCGCCCACCGTGGCGCGTCTTTTGATGCGCCGGAATCCACCGCCGCCGCCTACAAACTGGCCCGGGACCTGGGGGCTGATTATCTGGAGATGGACCTGCAACGCAGCAAGGACGGCGTGCTGTTTGCCCTGCACGACAACAATCTGCAACGCACCACAGATGTCGCCACCAAGTTCCCTGAGCGCAAGGACAGCCTGGCCAACGAATTCACTATCGCCGAGCTGAAAACCCTCGACGCCGGCAGTTGGTTCAATAGGGCTTACCCGGATCGCGCACGTCCTTCCTACGCAGGGCTAAAAATCCTGACTCTGGACGAAATCATCGACATCGCCCAAGGCAACCCGCTGCACAAGCCCGGCTTGTACATCGAGACCAAAGAACCGAAGCAATTCCCCGGCATCGAGCGCGACCTCAAGGACAAGTTGCAGGACCGTGGCTGGCTGAGTCCGGTTGGTTCGAAACTGGCGAAGAGTGATGTGGCGGTCGGTCAGGGCAAAGGCAAAGTGGTGTTGCAAACCTTCGATAAGAGCAGCCTCGAACTGCTGCAAAAAGAAATGCCGAAGGTGCCGAAGATCCTGCTGTTATGGGTCGGTGAAGGCAGCATCGAGCCGCAATCCAAGGTGACGTTTGCCGAGTCCGGCGACAAGGACAAGGCCACTTACTACGCCAAACAAGAACCCAAAGACAAAGCCGAGTTCCAGCAATGGGTTGAGTACGCCAAGGCCCAGGGCGCCATCGGCACCGGCCCTTCCGCCGCGTTGAGCCAAGGTGGCGATCAGAGCTACTCTGATTTGGTGAAACCGTGGATGAACCAGTTCACCCACGATCAGGGTTTGTTGGTGCACGTTTACACCATTGATGATGCGGTGGATTACCAGAAGGTGATGGATGCCGGGGTTGATGGGATTTTTACCAATCGCGCCAGTGAGTTGTTGAAGTTTTACAAGCGGCCGGCGGCGGGGACTGTTGCGCAGTTGCTGCAGAATAATGGGTATTGATTCGGGACCGGGGTGCGGCCATCGCTGGCAAGCCATGCTCCTATAGGCGCGGGCTTGCCAGCGATGGCTTTCTGGAATTAAGGATGAATTAAGTTGCCACCGCTAATCTGGCCCCAATTAAACAGATCAATCCAAGGAAAGAACCTCATGAAAACCCTGACTGCCCTGTTCACCGCTACTGCCCTGACCCTCACCGCTGGCTTGGCTCAGGCTAAAGACGTTCCTGTCAATCAGATCCCTCAGCTGGTCAAAGAAGGCAAGATCAAGCCGCTGGAAGAACTGAACCAGATCGTTATGAAGTTGCACCCGGGTGCCACGATTACCGACAGCGATCTGGATAACCACTTCAACAGCTACGAATACGAAGTCGAATTGCGCGACGCCAAAGGTGTTGAATGGGACGTGGATGTGAATGCGGCCACCGGCGAAGTCCTGAAAAACAAACAAGACGACTGATACACACCGCAAAAACAAAGCCGCACGATTTACGAATCGTGCGGCTTTTTTGCATCTCTCTCCGGGCATGACAGGTAGCCCCGAGTAAGC
>NZ_JBFULH010000135.1:0-10454 GCF_056400445.1 Pseudomonas sp. P5_B2
GATCTAAAGCGAACACTGTGCGCACTCCCGCCGGGTTCTCATTTTCCAGCTTAGCGCCCCTTCCGAGGGACGGCGCACCAAGCGACAGGACAGCAGCATACCTGCGAACGGTATTGGCTTCACGAACAGACGCGCGCCCCGACATGAGGCATTTTTACCAATACGCACCATTACAGACCCCATGACCGGGGCAAAAACACCGAATAGACTGATTAACAACGAGGTGTTCGAATCGGACAAAAGACAGCACTGTATGAATTTCGTACAGTCATTAAGATTTTCTGCACCAAAACCGCACAGTGCGTCTACGCTGAGCGCGTCAGCATCCGCCATCTACTCACTTGCGGGGTGGACCGGTAACGTTTTAAATTGTCATGCCGTCGTCCTGCATGCTGAAACACGACGCAAACCTTTGCGTCAAGCCGAATAAAACGTGCTTGAAACGCCCGGTTTTATGAGGTTTTTACAGCGATTGGCAGGTCAGAAGAAAAAAAGGCAACAAACTGCTGATTTGTGCACGTTTGTTGCATTCACACCCACATCGCCTTGAATACCTCCGCGGGATGTGGATGGCTCAAGGCAAATAAAAACAGCGGCAGGGTAGCCCGATGGAGATTCAAGCGTTTCACCAAGGGACTCTTTTTACCGAAGTTCAAGCACTGGAAAACAACGCTAAAGTTGCCGGCCCGCTTGCATTGACGCTGTAAATTTGCGACATCTACCGAGCTGTTTGCGACAGGGTCGTAAAGAAGCCGAAAGGATGGATACGCAAGTATCGCCAATAGAGTCGGCGTGATATAAGTTTGCGCCGACACAAAAAGAAAGAGCCGCCCAGATAATAAATCAGGTGGGACGGCAGTACTCTTCTAAAAACCAAAGGAGCAAATCACGATGCGCGTGATGAAGTGGAGCATGATCGCACTGGCAGTTGCAGCAGCAGCCAGTACCCAGTTGGCTACGGCCGCACCTTTTGTAAGTGACCAGGCTGAAGCCAAAGGTTTTGTTGAAGACAGCTCGCTGAACTTGCTGGTTCGCAACTACTACTTCAACCGTGACAACAAAAATGGCAACCCGGACCAGAAAGACTGGACCCAGGGTATCTGGGGCAACTACAGCTCCGGTTACACCCAGGGCCTGATCGGCGTTGGCGTTGATACATTTGGCTACCTGGCAATCAAACTTGACGGTGGCGACGGCACAAGCGGCACCGGCAACATGAGCCGTAGCGATACCACCAACCCTAATGGTGGTCGCGATGTCAACAACAGCCAAGGCAAAGCCGGCGGCGCCGTTAAAATCCGCGTATCCAAAACCGAGCTGAAAGCCGGTGACATGCAGCCAAGCACTGCTCCAGTGTTCGCTGTTGGCGGTTCCCGTATCCTTCCTCAAACTGCCAGCGGTTTCCAACTGCAGAGCAGCGAATTCAACAATATTGACATGGAAGGCGGTCACTTCTACTCGGCGACCAGCCAGGACAAAAACGCCCGTGACGGCGGCCTGTTTGCAACGTACGCTGGCGTAGAAGCCGATAACATCGACTACGCAGGCATCAAATGGGGCGCCACCGATGCACTGAGCCTTTCGCTCTACGGTGCCAAGCTCGATAACATCTGGAACCAGTACTACGCCAACGCGAACTACACCCTCGCCCTGGGTGGCACTCAGTCCCTGAACTTCGACGGTAACATCTACAACACTCAGGACACCGGCGACGCTAACGCAGGCGAAATCAGCAACACCGCCTTCTCGCTGGCTGCTGCTTACTCGTTCCTGAATGCGCACACCCTGACCCTGGGCTTCCAGAAGGTTAACGGCGATACTCCGTTCGACTACATCGGCGTGGGCAAGAACAACCGCGGTGGCGACTCGATTTTCCTCGCCAACTCCATCCAGTACTCCGACTTCAACGGTCCTGGCGAGAAATCGGTACAAGCCCGTTACGACCTGAAAATGGCTGAATATGGCGTACCTGGTCTGAGCTTCATGACCCGTTACGTGGATGGTTGGAACATCGACGGCACCAAGACTCCAGCGGGCAGCGCTTACGCTGGTCTGTACGGCGAAGACGGCAAGCACCACGAAATCAACTTTGAAGCCAAATACGTGGTTCAATCCGGCCCGGCCAAAGATCTGTCCTTCCGCATCCGTCAAGCATGGCACTACGCCAATGCTGACGAAGGCGAAGGCGATATCAAAGAGTTCCGCCTGATCACCGACTACCCGCTCAACATTCTGTAATTGCAGAAAGTCAGCACCCGGTAATCAAAGAAAGGCCCATCTTCGGATGGGCCTTTTTTGTTGGCTGAAATATTGCGTTTAAACAATCAGCTCTGTTAAGAATATGCCTGACTTAATAGTCAAATATGATCAAAAAACAATCACTGCGACACAGATTCCTGAACCACCCGAATAACCCGCTGTGGAAACGGGATGTCAATACCGGCAGTTTTCAAACGATCACGAGACTGTTCGTTGAACATGAACATTACATCCCAGTAATCGGCTGTCTTTACCCAGACCCGCAGCGAAAGAGTGATCGAACTGTCACCCAAAGTAGAAACCACCGCCTGAGGTGCCGGATCCGCCAATACACGCGGATCTTTAGCCAATTCCAGCAATACTTCACGGGCCTTCTGCAAGTCCGCCTCGTAATCCACACCCACGTCGAAAACGACTTTGCGCGTTGGTTGACGGTTGGTATTGGTGATGATGCCGTTCGACAAGTTGCCGTTAGGCACGATGATGGTTTTGTTGTCGCCGGTACGCAGTACCGTGTGGAAGATCTGAATGCTGTCGACGGTACCCGCAACACCTTGAGCTTCGATCCAGTCACCGATACGGAACGGACGGAACAACAGAATCAACACGCCGCCGGCGAAGTTTGCCAGGCTGCCCTGCAGGGCCAGACCAATGGCCAGACCTGCCGCACCGATGGCCGCGACGAATGACGTGGTTTCCACACCAATCATCGATGCGACGCTGACGATCAGCAAAACCTTGAGAATGATGTTCGCCAGGCTGCTGATGAACCCTTGCAGCGCAAGGTCAGCGTTACGCAGCGCCAGAAGGCCGCCGAGCTTTTCCGTCACTTTGTTGATCAGCCACCATCCGACGGCCAGGGTGATCACTGCCAGCAATACACGACTGCCGTATTCCATGATCATCGGGATCCAGGCCTGGGACATCTTGACCAGGTTGTTTACCTCAGCATTTAAGTCCATCTACGTTCTCCTTGATTTTCCGGCTTTCCGGCACACAAAAAATAAAGCGGCAGAACAACCGAGCCGTCTCCGGCTCAATCATTTTACCGCTGCTTGGGCCTCGGACGCCGAAAGCGCCGAGAGGTTCCCGCGTTAAAGGTCAGTCGCGGAAGTTGTTGAACTGAAGCGGCATATCGAACGTCTTGGCGCGCAGGGCGGCGATGGCTTCCTGCAAATCGTCACGTTTCTTGCCGGTAATGCGCACCTGCTCGCCTTGAATGGCGGCCTGGACCTTGAGCTTGGCGTCTTTGACGTGAGCGACAATTTTCTTCGCCAGCTCTTTGTCGATGCCTTCCTTGAGGACCGCTTCCTGCTTCATCAGCTTGCCCGACGCGTAGGCATCCTTGACTTCAAGGCACTGTACGTCGATTTTGCGCTTGACCAGCGCCAGCTTGAGGATCTCGATCATCGCTTCGAGCTGGAAGTCGGCCTCAGCGGTCAGGTTGACGGTCAGGTCCTTTTCCTTGAACTCGAACGTGCCCTTGCCCTTCAGGTCATAACGACGATCGAGTTCCTTGACGGCGTTTTCGACCGCGTTGGTAACTTCGTGTTTGTCCAGTTCGGATACCACGTCGAACGACGGCATGTAATCTCTCCAATAAAAAGGCGCACTCGATTGCGGTGGTGCGCGCTTGGCTTGCGGTTAAAATCGGGCTCATTATAACGGGTCTTTTCCAACCCATACTGCGAGCGTCACATGCCTGCATCAAACCGAGTAAAAAGCTGATGTCGACCCCTTGGCATGTATTGGGTGCCGGCAGCCTCGGCACGTTGTGGGCCACACGCCTGGCGCGGGCCGACCTGCCAGTCAGGCTGATCGTTCGCAATGAACAACGCTTGCAGGCCTATCAGACGGCAGGCGGGCTGACGCTGGTGGAACAGGGCGAAGCCACTACTTATGATATTCCCGGCCAGACACCTGCCAGCGATGAACCGATCAGTCGGCTGCTGGTGGCCTGCAAGGCTTACGACGCCGAGAAAGCCGTCGCGCAACTGGCGCCACGCCTGACGCCCGACGCCGAACTGATCCTGTTGCAGAACGGCCTCGGCAGCCAGGACGCCGTCGCAGCGCAGGTGCCGCAAGCACGCTGCGTGAGTGCATCGAGTACTGAAGGAGCGTTTCGCGATGGCGACTGGCGTGTGGTATTCGCTGGCCATGGTTACACCTGGCTGGGGGATGCCGGCCATCCGGTTGCGCCGATCTGGCTGGATGATTTGACGGMCGCCGGGATTCCCCATGAATGGAGCACAGACATCCTCACACGGTTGTGGCGCAAACTGGCGCTCAACTGCGCAATCAATCCATTGACCGTCCTTCATAAGTGTCGCAATGGCGGATTGCAGGATCACCAGTGCGAAGTCGCTACCCTTTGCGGTGAATTGACCGAGTTGCTGGAACGTTGTGGTCAGCCTGCGGCGGCAGAAAACCTGCAACAGGAAGTCGAGCGCGTGATCCACGCCACGGCGGCCAATTACTCCTCGATGTACCAGGACGTCGCGAATCAGCGCCGCACCGAAATTACCTACCTGCTGGGTTACGTCTGCAAAGTAGCCTCGCGTCACCAACTGAACCTGCCCCACCTCCATCAATTACAACAACGACTGATCGGCCATCTGCACAGCCTTGGATTGCCCAGCGACTGAGCAGCGGCTACGCTGGCCACTTGTTCCTTTTCAGCGACGAACCTGATGCCATTGCGCCAGCGCCTCGAAAACCTCCCCGTCGGTCAGAAGTTGCTGGCCGCCCTGCTGGTGCTGTTGATCACCATACTGCTGGTCGCCAACCTGACGTTCATCAGTGCGTCCTATTACATCTCCCAGGAAAGCATGGCGCCCCAAGCCTTGCAGACCATTGGCCGACTGGTGTCGAACCCCAGCATGGTGGCCGACGCCTTAAAGACACCACAAAACGCGGAGCGCCTGCTCAACGAACTCGACAGCTACTCACCCCTGCGTGCGGCAGCCCTTTATGACGGCAAGGGCGAACGCCTTGCGCAGTTGCAACATGGCGACAAACTGAGCCTGCCGAGCCACTATCAGCACATTGAAGCCTGGCAAGCGACCGAATTTCGCAGCAATCAACTGATCACCCTGCCCCGTCCCGGCACAGAGCCTGGTCATTTACTGTTGGTGGCCAGCAGCGAACTGCCGATGGCGTTCTATACCGGCACCCTGACCGCCAGCCTGGGCATTCTGATCTTCAGTGTGCTGTTGTGGCTGGTGATCGCCCAGCAAATCAAACGCCTGATTACACGTCCGATCCATGAGCTCGAAGAGCTGTCCCGGCAAGTGACCCGCGAGGAGAACTACGCATTGCGGGCCTCCCGTGGTAACCACGACGAAATCGGCAGCCTCGCCGAGGCGTTCAACACCATGCTCTCGCGGATCGAGGCGCGGGAGCAGCAACTCAAACGTGCCCGGGACGACTCCCAAGCCGCTTATGACCAGGCTCAAGGTCTGGCCGAAGAAACCCGCCATACCAACCGCAAGCTGGAACTCGAAGTCCAGGTGCGCAGCAAGATCGAGAAGAAACTCACCGGCTTCCAGAACTACCTCAACAGCATCATCGACTCCATGCCGTCGGCGCTGATTGCCCTCGACGAGCAGCTCTACGTGACCCAGTGGAATCAGGAGGCCAGCGCCCTGTCCGGCACGCGTCTGGACGAGGCCCTGAACCAGCCGATCTTCCTCGCCTTCGAACCGCTGAAGCCGTTTCTGCCGCAGCTCAAGCAAACCGTCGAGCAGCACACCGTGGCCAAGATCGAGCGCGTGACATGGTTCAAGGATGATGAGCCCAAACACTACGCCCTGACCTTTTACCCGCTGATGGGCGGTGCCGGGCGCGGCGTGGTGATCCGGATCGACGACATTACCCAGCGGCTGTCCCTGGAAGAAATGATGGTGCAGTCGGAAAAAATGCTCTCGGTCGGTGGCCTCGCCGCCGGCATGGCCCACGAAATCAATAACCCGTTGGGCGCGATCCTGCATAACGTGCAAAATATTCGCCGACGCCTGTCACCTGATCTGCCGAAGAACATGGAGCAAGCCGAACAGATCGGTATCGAACTGGAAACGGTCAACCGCTACCTGCAAGTGCGCGAAGTGCCAAAATTGCTGGATGGCATTCAACAGGCGGGGGCTCGCGCGGCGAAGATTGTTACGCACATGCTCAGTTTCAGCCGCCGCAGCACCCGGCAAATGGCCCCCTGCGACCTGCCCGCGCTGATCGATCAAGCGGTGGAGATCGCCGGCAATGACTTCGACCTCGCGATCGGTTTCGACTTCAAGGGCCAAGCAATCAATCGCCAGTTCGATCCGGATCTGGGCCCGGTGCCCGGCACGGCCAACGAACTGGAACAAGTGCTGCTCAACCTGTTGAAAAACGCGGCCCAAGCCATTCACCAGCGTGAGGACGACAGCGAACCGGGGCGGATCATTCTGCGGACCCGTCTGAATCCACCATGGGCGGAAATCCAGGTCGAGGACAATGGCATCGGCATGAGTGAGAACGTGCGCAAACGTACGTTCGAACCGTTCTTCACCACCAAGGAAATCGGCCAGGGCACTGGCTTGGGCCTGTCGGTCTCCTATTTCATCATCACCAACAATCACAAGGGCCAGATGGAAGTGCAGTCGACACCGGGCCAAGGCACCTGCTTCACCTTGCGTCTGCCCCTGTCGGGTACGCAGGTCGTTGCTCAAGAACTCAATCAGCTATCGAGGTAACCCATGGGCTTTCGCTTGTCGAAGATTTACACCCGCACTGGCGACAAAGGCGAAACCGGGCTCGGAGATGGTCGCCGAGTGCCCAAGGACCACCCGCGGATCGAGGCCATTGGCGAAGTCGATTCGCTGAACAGTCAGGTCGGCGTACTGCTGGCCGGTTTGGCCGCAGAAGGCGTTACATATCCGGGGTTGAACGAGGTGATTGAGGTGTTGGCGCCATGCCAGCACCGGTTGTTCGACCTCGGCGGCGAGCTGGCAATGCCGGTGTACCAGGCGCTGGACGCAGCGGAAATCGAACGCCTGGAGGCGGCGATTGATCGGTGGAATGAAGAGTTGGGACCGCTGGAGAATTTCATTCTGCCGGGCGGTTCAGCGCTGATCGCTCAGGCCCATGTGTGCAGAAGCCTGGCGCGCAGTGCGGAGCGACGGTGCCAGCAGTTGAATGCGATCGAGCCGCTGGCCGGGGTTGGCTTGGCGTATATCAATCGGTTGTCGGATGTGTTGTTTGTGGTGGCGCGGGTGATTGCCAAGCGGCAGGGGGTTGCGGAGATTTTGTGGCAGGCGGCGGTGAAACCTTAGGTCTGATCGTTCCCACGCTCTGCGTGGGAATGCAGCAGGGACGCTCCGCGTCCCAAAAGCGGACGCAGAGCGTCCATGGATACATTCCCACGCGGAGCGTGGGAACGATCAGGTCAAGCCTCAGGCCAGAACGCCCGAATCCCGGCAACACCCTGCGCCCCTGCTTCCCAGGCTTGTTGCCGTTCTGCCGGACCAACACCGCCCAACAGGAACACCGGCTTGCTGAAGCCTTCGATCAACACCGAAGCCTGCTCCCAACCCAACGGCTGCGCATCCGGGTGCGTCTGGGTCTTTTGCACCGGCGACAGGGTCACAAAGTCCACGCCCATCTGCTCGGCCAACGCCAGTTCTTCCGCGTTATGGCACGACGCCGCCAACCAGCGCGACGCTGGCAGTGGTCGACCCGCCGCCGCGTATTTGCGCAACTGCGCCGAGGTGATGTGCCAACCGGCGGACGGGAAATCACCAAGCCATTCGAACGGCCCCTTGATCATCAACTGTGCCTTGCCAGCACACAGCCCCGCCGCATCCACCGCCAAGTCGCGGTACTTGGGATCGTAGCCATTGGGCGCTCGTAGCTGGATAAGTTTGATCCCGCCCGCGATGGCTTTCTGGATGCCGCGCAGCAAGGCCGGGGTTTCCAGGTCTTCAGGAGTAATCAAATATTCGGCCGGTAACCGCGCAGCAGCAACGATCGGCTGGTTGGCCGCCGGGAACTCGTAGCTCAACAGATCGCGCGGTGACACCCATTCCAACGGCTGACCTTCGGCGCCGTGGGGTTCGCCGGCAAAGGCCGAAACTTCCCAGACGTCCAGCAACACGTGTTTGTCGGGGTAGTCGTGATGAACCTTGATCAGCGGTCGCGCCGTGCCGACCACAATGCCCAGCTCTTCCTGAAGTTCACGGGTCAGCGCGGCTTCGACGGACTCGTTGTCCTCAACCTTGYCACCGGGAAATTCCCACAGGCCACCCTGATGCTGAGTGTTGGCACGGCGTGCAATAAGGATCTTGCCACTGTGGTCACGGATGACGGCGGCGGCTACGTGGACTCGTTTCACTGCCCAACCTCCTCCAGACCTGCATTCTGCCAGGCTCTAAAAGCCGGCCATTGGTAAATCGTTTCGACGTAGGCTTCAGCCGCTACGGGCAACTTCACCTGATAGGTGCGCAGGCGTACGGCAATCGGTGCGAAGTAAGCATCGGCCAGGGTCGCGCTACCGAACAGGAACGGCCCGGTGTCGGTCGCCGCCTCGCGGCATTCAGCCCACAACGCCAGCATGCGCTGGATGTCGGCCTCAACATCATCTGGCACCGGCGACAGCGGCGCATTGCGGCTCAAATCGAACGGCATGTTGCCGCGCATGGCAAAGAACCCGGCGTGCATCTGCGCACAAGCCGAACGCGCCTGGGCTCGGGCGGCAGTGTCTTTTGGCCAGAGGCCAGCCTCAGGGAATTGTTCGGCCAGGTACTCGGCAATCGCCAGGGAGTCGGCGATGGTGCCGTGTTCAGTCTTCAGCAGCGGGACTTTGCCGGTCGGCGAATGCTTGAGGAGGCGTTCGCGGGTGTCTGGCTGACCCAGTTTTATCAGTTCTTCGGTGTAGGCCGCGCCGGTCAGGTCGAGGGCCAGTGCGCCGCGCAGGGACCAGGAGGAATGCAGTTTGTCGCCGATGATCAGGTGGAGGCTCATGTTCGGGACCTTTGATGGAGTAAACAAGCCACTTTAATTGGTGGCTGGAAGTCCCCCTTCGCGAGCAAGCCCGCTCCCACATTCGATCGCATTTCTTCTGGAAGGACTCGGTCAAATGTGGGAGCCGGCTTGCTCGCGAAGGGAGCGACCCGGTCTTAAGTACGGTACTCGGCGTTGATTTTCACGTACTCGTGGGACAGGTCAGTGGTCCAGATGGTTTCGCTGCAATCGCCGCGACCCAGTTCGATACGGATGGTGATCTCTTCCTGCTGCATCACCGCTGCGCCCTGGGCCTCAGTGTAAGTCGCGGCACGCGCGCCACGGCTGGCAATGCACACTTCGCCGAGGAACACGTCGATCTTGCTCACGTCCAGGTTCGGTACGCCGGCACGGCCAACGGCAGCGAGGATACGGCCCCAGTTCGGATCGGAAGCGAACAGCGCCGTCTTGATCAGCGGCGAATGCGCCACGGTGTAGCCGACGTCCAGGCATTCCTGGTGATTGCCACCGCCGTTGACTTCAACGGTGACGAACTTGGTGGCGCCTTCGCCGTCGCGAACGATGGCCTGGGCTACGTCCATGCACACTTCGAACACGGCCTGTTTCAATTTGGCGAACAACTCGCCTTCGGCGCGGGTGATTTCCGGCAAGGCAGCCTGGCCGGTGGCAATCAGCATGCAGCAATCGTTGGTCGAGGTGTCGCCGTCGATGGTGATGCGGTTGAACGACTTGTTCGCACCATCCAGCAGCAGGTTTTGCAGCACATCACGGGAAACTTTGGCGTCAGTGGCGATGTAGCCGAGCATAGTCGCCATGTTCGGACGAATCATGCCCGCACCTTTGCTGATGCCGGTGACGGTGATGGTCACGCCGTCATGCTGAAACTGGCGGCTGGCACCCTTGGGCAGGGTGTCGGTGGTCATGATGCCGGTGGCGGCAGCTTCCCAATTGTGGATCGACAGGTCATCAAGGGCCGCTTGCAGCGCACCTTCGATTTTCTCGACCGGCAGCGGCTCGCCGATCACACCCGTGGAGTATGGCAGCACCAGGCTGGCGTCAACGCCCGTCAGCTCAGCCAGTTTGGCGCACGTACGCTCGGCGGCGGCCAGACCAGGTTCGCCGGTGCCGGCGTTGGCATTGCCAGTGTTGGTCAACAGGTAACGGACCGGGCCTTGCACACGTTGCTTGGCCAGGATCACAGG